>LUCD01000098.1 GCA_001593925.1 Candidatus Bathyarchaeota archaeon B26-1 | reverse complement strand
CCATTGTCTCCAGTACTCCCGGTCATGACGGTACCTCAACGTGGAGTATGCGACTATCCCGGCGTCGAGCCAAGGGTTCCCAACATCTGGTATCCGTGACATGAGTGCTCCGCACTTTCTGCACCTTATCTTGACCGCGTCCACCCAAGGTCTGTGTGGGGAATGGCCCTCAAACTTCTCCCACCCCTCGACGGCCCGCTCCTTAAGTTCCTCCTTGCTTCCTATGACCTCGAAGTTTCCGCATTTACTGCATTCCCAGATGGGTAGGGCGAGTCCCCAGAACCTCTTCTTAGAGATCATCCAGTCCTCCATGTTCTCGAGCCAGTTGAGCTCCTGTTGGAGGCCGTATGCGGGTATCCACCGGACTTGCTTAGCCGACTCCATTATCTGGTACCGGAGGTTCTGCCTCTTCTCCTCTTCGCTGATCTCCTCTAAAGGCTTGTTGAGTTTCTTACCCATCGAGATGAACCATTCATCTACAAGCCTGAAGACGAGTTCGCTTCCACACCTCCAACAGACGGGGTAACGGTGCCTGTAATCTTCAACTTTCAGGAGGAGTCCTCTCTTCTGGAGGTCCTCGATTATCGGCTTGGCAGAGTCGTATACATGCGTTCCCGTCAGCCAGCCGAACCCTTCTTTGAAGACCCCGAAATCGTTTAGGGGGGCCACTGCCGGAAGGCCGTAACGCTTGCCGAGCTCCAGGTCTTCCTTACCGCAACCCGGCGCTATATGGACTATACCTGTTCCCTCCTCTTCGCTCACGTCCTTCCAAAGGATAACTCTGTGAGCCTCCCTTACGCCCGCCTTCTTAGGCTCCGGCAGATCGTCGTATGGCCCCTCGTACCTCCACCCCTCCATCTCGCGACCTGAAAGCTCGTCGAGAATCTCATACTTCCCTTTAGGAAGCACCTTCGGCAAGGTGGCTTTAGCCAAGTAGAAGACTTCGTTTCCGTACTTAACCTTCACGTAGGTCACTTCTGGGTGGACGGCCGCCGACACGTTTGACGTTAGCGTCCATGGAGTGGTTGTCCAGACGAGTAGCGACTCCTTCCCCGACCTGTCTCTAAGCGGGAACCTTAAAGTTAGAGCCGGATGGGTTATTTCCCTGTATCCCTCCGTGACGATCTCATGTTGGGAGAGAGCCGTTGAACACCTGGGACACCAGGGCATCACGTCGGTTCCCTTGTATATCCAGCCCCTCTCATAACACTTCTTCAAGACGGCCCAGATCATGTAGTTGTTCTCGTCTGAGAGCGTGAAGTATGAGCCCCCTATCTCCGGGGACCCCAGCCTCCCAACGATCCCCTCAACCGTGTCGGTCACAGGTCCTTTTGGGCCGTTAACGGTTATGACCTCCATGGGGTTCTCAAGTTTTTCAGCTAGGAACCTCAGGAACTCCGGGTCGTCCCAGTCCATCCAGTACCCGAGCTTTATCGACTGCTCGACTTGGATAGCCGCGAACCTCAAGGCTCTCTGTTTACACTTCTTAACGAAGTTGGCTATTCCGTAGCGTTCGATGTCCCTCTTGGATTTGAAGCCGAGCTCCTTCTCAACCTCAACCTCGATCCATAAGCCTTGGCAGTCGAACCCGTTCTGGTATCTCAGTTCGTGGCCGCTCATCGCCTTATACCTTTGGAAGAGGTCCTTGTAGGTTCGTCCCCAAGCGTGGTGGACGCCCATGGGGTTATTGGCGGTTATCGGCCCGTCGATGAAGGACCATTTCGGTTTCCCCTTGTTGAGGGCCACCCGTTTCTCGAAGGCTCTGGTCTCCCTCCAGAACCGGAGGATACGCTTATCGATCTCAGGGAAGTTTACGGTCGGGCTCACATCCTTGAACACGGATCATCACCTTTTCAGTTCGCTAGAATCAAGTTGGGGTCAACCTAAAGGTGCTGAGAGTCCGAACTTCGAGACGGAACGTAGAAGCTCGGTTAACCACGGATTTGGCGGCCACCTCTCATCCTACGACCCCACCTAAAGCCTACTCCACCAAGGTAAATATAAGGATAATGGTTTAGGATGCGCTTTTTATTTTAGCCCTAAGACGGATATCCTAAATGATTCATGAAAATATTAATCTCTCCTGTCACTTTTTATTCTTGAAGAAGGGTCAAGGTGCACGCTGTTGAAATTCGGTTCTGTCCAACTGTCCAGCATCGAGAAAATCTATCTCAAACAAGGTTACCGGTTGCTAGGCAAGAACAAGCACGGCGCCGTTAAGATCTGCAGGTGGACGAAGGAGAGCTTAAGGTCTAACAGGGTTTGCTACAAAGAATTGTGGTATCCCCCCGTTGAGAGCCACAGGTGCCTACAGATGACGCCGTACATCGGCTGTAACCATCACTGCCTATACTGTTGGAGAATCCACTCTGGGGATAGGCCTGGACTCTCATGGAGAGAATTCCCCCTCGAGTTAAAGAGTTTCGATGAGCCCAGAGAGATCGTGGAAGACGCCATAGAGAAGAGGAGGGAACTGCTCTCAGGATTTAAGGGAAACCCTAAGGTGGATAGGAGGAAGTTCGAGGAGTCCCTCAAGCCTACCATGATGACGATGAGCCTAACGGGGGAACCCACCCTCTACCCAAGGCTCTCAGAACTCATAGTTGAGGCGGAAAAGAAGGGGATGATCACGTTCCTAGTGACGAACGGAACCATGCCCGAAGTCCTAGAGGAGATGAGTCCCCTCCCCTTCCAACTCTACGTGAGCGTCTCAGCCCCAGACGTGAAGACGTACATCAAGGTTTCGAGGCCCCTCATAAAGGATGGTTGGGAGAGGCTGAACAGAACCTTGGAGCTCCTCCCGAGCTTAGAGACGAGGAAGGTTATAAGGCTCACAGTGATTAAGGGCTGGAATACCGGAAACTATGAAGGATACGCCAAGCTGATAAGGAAGGCGGAACCCAGCTTCATCGAGGTCAAAGCCTACGAGTGGGTTGGAGAGAGCCAGAGGAGGCTGCCAAAAGATGCGATGCCATACATGGAAGACGTAAGGCGGTTCGCAGAGATAATCTCTGAACTTACCGGGTACCAAGTTAAAGGGGAATACGAACCGAGCGGGGCTGTTTTACTGGTTTGAACAGTCGAAGGATGAAAAACGAGTCCGCAAGTTATATAATATCTGCAAACAGTCATATCGGTTACACATTAAGCAAGAAAAATTGGAGGGCCTGTTACCTTAAGGCTTGAAGCGCTCCGGAGAAGGTCTCTATGAGCGTCATTATCGAGAGGAAAGTTCGTTTCGTCATCGTGTCTCTGATAAGCATCACCGTCTTATTCGGCGTGATAGAAAGCTACGCAGGCCTATCCAAGTTTGCCGAGACCATCCTATCCGTAAACCTGTTTCTCTTCTTCCTGAGCGATCTACCGTACTTCATCCAAGCTTTGACCATGGGTCTCCGCCTAAAACTCTGCTTTCAGAAGATAGGAATCAAAATCTCATTTAAAAACGCGTTTCTCAGCCATTTAACTGGGATGTTCTTCAGCAACTTCAGCATGGGTAGAACAGGTTACTTAGCTGCAAGTTTACCCGTCAAAACCGGATTTGATAAGAGTTTAGGGGTTGTCTCAACAACCATAGCGATCGACGCTATCTTCAAAGGTTTCGCTGGAGGATTGAGCATAATAATCTTCTCCTTCATCTTCTTTCCGTACGAATTCACGTTGGTAGGGATCGCTGTCTCAGTCTTGATGGCCGGTGGAGGAGCGTTGTTCCTGCTCTACATATGGAAGGACATAACCTTACTGGAAGATATCGTGAAGAAGATACCGAGGTTTGGGGATAAACTGTTAACATTCTTGGAGGGATGGAAGAAGTCCATAAAGGAGCTCAAGGGCTTCGCGTTGGTGATCTTCATGTTCCCCTGTATAGGCTTGATTCTTCGAGGGTTTGAATGGTGCATACTCTCTCAAGCATGCGGCTTTTACTTAAGCGTCCCATTAGCTATGCTCCTCCACCCGATGCTAACGATCTTGAGGTTGATCCCCGTAACCTTGAGCGGCCTAGGGGTCTTCGAGTTCGCTTTGATCTCCATTCTGCCGGAGTATCCGAAGGCCAGCCTGATGGTCTTCGGAATCCTAGACATGGTCAACAACGCTTTCGTCGACGCGTTGGGTTTACTCGCCTTGAAGAGGAGGAAGACGTGAAGATATGACCAAGAGAAGTCTAGGTGTGGTGATACCGACCTTCAACGAGGCTGAACGCATCCGGAGCCTCCTACCCGAACTACACGAAAGATTCAAGGAAGATTACGATCTAAGAGTTATCGTCGTGGATGACTTAAGCCCAGACGGGACGGGAGAGATAGCGAAGCAGCATGGAGCCATGGTACCTCCACTAAGTGAAAGGTTGAGATATGGAAGAAGCCTATGCCTAGGGTTATGCCTAGCATGGTACACCCTCAAGTGCGACCTAGTTGCACAGATGGATGCCGACCACCCCGTCGACTCTCTGGAGAGTCTTATGAAGAAGATGGAAAATGAAGAGTGCGACCTCGTCGTTGGGAGAGAGAAAGGCAGATGGAAGATGGAACGTAAGGTGACGAGGTGGCTATGCGAGCACATCTTACGTTTGAAGGGCGTCAGCCACCCGACATGCGGATTGAGGGTTTGGAGGGGAGAGATGCTGGAGCGGCTGCCTTGGCGTCACGTGAAAGCTAAGGACTTCTCGATTCAGGTGGAGCTGCTCTTCTGGGCTGAGAGAAACAAGTTCAAGATATGCGAGGCGGAGTTTGAGGGGCATAAGAGTGGAAAACACAAGATAAGAACCCTGTTGGATTGGTTGATAACCTTCGCTCGTCTCCTCCGGATAAAGTATCTCCTGTGGTGGAGGACGTATGAATGTGGGATCAAGGCTGACTTCTGGCTAAAAGAGTTCTTGAGCACGGTAGACACGACTAGGGTTTAGATCAGAGCCCCCAGTTTTGGGCTTTAAGATTTACCCTTCTATTACTGAGGGCGATGTGAGAAGAAAAGAGAATTTACTCCACGTTTTCTTTTGACTTATGGGTTCCATGCAGTCTGAGGAACTTGGTTCTAACAAAGGGGATCACAAATGACAACACGATTCCTGCCAACGAGAGTATCCGCGGAAGCAGAACCACCGAGTCCCACTCGTACCTCAGCTTCACAGTCCGGGTCTGCGGCTCAAGCTTCACCAGCATCCTCGACCATTGATTCTCATAAATCTTCAGAGGACGCCCATTCTCATCGTAGGCCCTCCACGGAGGGAAATAAGTCTCCTTCACAAGGAGGAAATGAGACCTATTGGACGGCTGGTCTAAAATTAACTCTATGCTTTCGGGGTCATTCCTTTTCCGTCTTACCTGCGTCCCATCATCCTCGTTGGAATAAATCATCTTGAACAAGGCTACCAAGAGTTTTCTCTCTTCACGATTGCCTGTAACTATTGTGTGATATGGAAAGTTGAATCCACACCAGATTATAAGTCCTTGGCCGTATCTTCTTTTCACAATTACCGGTTTTCCCATATCTTCCAAAAGAACCTCCGATCCCTGTCTCAAGTAATCTTTCTTGGTGTATGAAAGTGTTCCTTTAGACGCAAAGAGACTTATGTTAATATGCGGTATACTGGTTGAGCCGTTGAAGATTGATCCTAACGTGCCGAAGAATATCCTATCA
>LUCD01000097.1 GCA_001593925.1 Candidatus Bathyarchaeota archaeon B26-1 | reverse complement strand
ATGTAGAGGGTGTGGAGAGGGGTTCTATCTACCGAGGAAGCCGCTTCAGAGGCTTCCTTAACCCTGAAACACGGGACGAAATCGACCGTGTAACCCTCGATCTTAGCCTCTATATAGGGGTGTTCGGCGTATGCTTCCCTCCACCCTTCTCGGGCTAGGTTCTTGGCGACTTCGAGAGCCTTTAGGAACCCTTCTCTGCCATACTTTTTGGGGAGCAGTATGAATATGTCGATGTCCTTCTCTCCGGCGAGCCAAGTATCCTTAGCGATGGAGCCTTGAACCTCAACCTCAGCCTCTATTCCAGCCGACTTCAACTTCTCGCTTAGATTCTCAGTCAAGCCCCGTGAAAACCGTAAGGTTCTCCTCTTCTCCTCTTCGCTGGGCTTAGCCATCCTCAACGCTTCTTCACAGACCCTCTGGAGTAAACGCTTCCTTTCCACTTCCGCCTTAAGCCCCGACGTAGCCATCTCTTCCCCTTTTCCAGTCTTTTTGACGTTAACAATCTATACTCTGCGGTAAGGGTATATATTCCTCTCCTTCCACCATCCCAAGAGCCTTTAAGGGTAGAATTTAATTGTTCACCTCAGTAATTAGAGTGGAGACTCGGATGGGAGGTGAATGAGGGGGTGGAGAGACGGTACGCCGTAGGCATCGACTTGGGCGGGACGAACGTTAGAGCGGCCCTCGGAGACGACAGGGGGAACGTGCTCGCTAGAGTGGAGGAGAGGACTGAGAGGAGGAGGGGGCCTGAGGGAATCGTGAAGCAGCTGGCCCGCATGGTCCTCGCGGTAACCTCGGAGCTGGGCCTTGAGAGGATTGAGGGTGTCGGGGTTGCCTCAGCCGGAACCCTAGACCCTGAAAGGAAGATAATCAAGGTCTTCGCGAACCTCCCCTTCAACGAGATTCCGATAGTAGACCCGTTAGAGAGAGAACTCAAGGTTCCGGTCAAGCTTCTAAACGACTGCTCAACAGCGGTAGTTGGAGAAAAGACCTTTGGGGCTGGAAGAGACTTCGAGAACCTCGTCTACATAACTATAAGCACGGGTATAGGGGGCGGAGTCTACGTGGACGGCCATCTCCTCTTCGGGAAGGACGGGAACGCCCACGAGGTTGGGCACATGACGATCGATATGGAAGGCCGGCTGCTCTGCGGATGCGGGAAGAGAGGCCACTGGGAAGCCTACTGTTCAGGTGAGAACATACCTAACTACGCCCGTCTCCTCCTGCATGGAAGGGAAGAGGAGTTCGAGGAGAGCATGCTCTCAAAGATTGTAGGCGGGGACATCCGAAACCTAACGGCTAAATCCATATATGACGCCGCCAAGCTGGGCGACCCCCTCTCCCTACGGATCGTGGAGCATGTTGGGAGGGCAAACGCCATAGGATTCTCAAACGTCGTAAACCTTTACGATCCGGAGCTGATAACGGTTGGTGGAACCGTAGCCCTAAAGAACCCGAGGTTGGTGATCGAACCGATCAGGAAGCATCTTCCGGAGTACGCCCTCAACAGGGTTCCAGAGATCATGATAACCCCCCTCGGAGGAGACGCCGTTCTGTACGGAGCCTTGGCGATAGTCTTTAAAGAAGTGGTTTAGGATACTGTTTATAGGCTTGGCCACATTGGGGTTGGAGGTATGACCGATATCATAGAGAGGGTTTTCAGAGCCTACGATGTTAGGGGGATATATGGGAAAGAGCTCACTGAGGAAGTTGCCGAGGTGATAGGGAAGGCCTTCGGCACATACCTAGAGGAAGGGGAGACCATAGTTGTTGGTAGAGACGTGAGGCTGAGCGGGGAGCCTCTACAGAAAGCCTTAATGGAAGGCATCTGTTCCACGGGATGCAACGTGATCGACATTGGGGTTCTGCCGACCCCCACCTTCTACTTCTCAATAATCCACTACGAGACGGATGGGGGAGTCGTGGTCACGGCGTCCCATAACCCAGCCGAATGGAACGGGTTCAAGTTCTGCCTCGAAAAGGGGGTCATGCTCGCGGAGGGCCTAGGCCTCGAGAAGGTTAAGGAGATAGCCCTAACCAAACGCTTTAGAAGCGGAGGAAAGGGGAGGGTTGAGCGGCGGGAAGATGCTGTGAAGGTCTACAGCGACTTCATTTTGGGAAAGATCAACGTTGAGGGGAGGCTTAAAGTTGCCATCGACGCCGGGAACGGCGCATGTTCGGGTGTAGCCTCTAGGCTCTTCAGGGAGGCGGGCGTGGACGTGATAGCCCTAAACGACGAGCCTGACGGGAGGTTCCCAGCCCACAAGCCTGAACCGACCGGGGAGACCCTACGGGACCTTATAGAGGTCGTCGTCGAGGAGGAGGCGGACTTCGGGATAGGCTACGACGGGGACGGAGACAGAGCCGTCTTCATAGACGATCAGGGTAGGACGATCCCAGGGGACATAGCCCTGATAATCATGGCTCGCCACTACTTGAAGGACAAGCCCGGCACAGTCGTCTATGACATTAGCTGCTCCATGGCCGTCGAGGAGGCTATAAGGGAGATGGGAGGCCGACCCCTCGTTAGCCGCGTCGGACGGGCTTACCTCACCAACACAATAAGGCGGGAGAACGCCGTCTTGGGGGGAGAGCTCAGCGGACACCTATACTTCGCCGACGTCTACGGGTTCGACGACGCGCTCTACGGGGGGCTCAAGATGGCTGAGCTCCTCTCCAAGGAGGATAGAAGACTCTCCCAGATCGTTGATTCCATACCGAAGTACCCGGCGACCCCCAATATAGTATATGAGTGCCCCGACGACTTGAAGTTCAAGGTTGTAGCCCAGCTCGCGGAGGAGTTCGCCGAGATGGGGTACAAAACTATAACAATAGACGGCGTGAAGGTTATAGATGGTGAAGGATGGTTCCTCATAAGGGCCTCGAACACGCTTCCCCAGATAAAGATGAGGGCCGAGGCGAAGAACGAAGAGAAACTGAAAGAGCTAGTTGAGTTGGCTGAAAGGAAGATCAAGGAGGAGATAGGATGAAAATCCTCGTGATAAACTGCGGGAGCTCCTCGATAAAGTACAGCCTCATCGACATTGAGAGGGAGGAAACCTTAGTCCAAGGGATAGTCGAGAAGATAGGTGAGGAACACTCGATCTTCAGACAGAGAGTCCAAGGGAGAAAGGTCGAGAGGAGGGTTAAGGTACGAAACCACAAGGATGGGCTGAGACTTATCCTCGACTCTCTGAAGAATCCTTCTAAAGGAGTTATCAGAGACCAGTCCGAGATATCAGCCGTTGGGCACAGAGTCGTTCATGGAGGAAGCGACTTCGTCGAGTCAACGGTCATAGACGACAAGGTGATCGAGACTATAAGGAAGTACTCGTCTCTAGCCCCCCTCCATAACCCCCCGAACCTAACGGGCATAACCATCCTTAGAGAGCTCCTGCCGGGAATCCCCCACGTCGCGGTCTTCGACACGGCTTTCCACCAGACCATGCCTGAAGTAGCCTACCTCTACCCCATCCCCTACGAGTACTATGAGAAGTACGGGGTGAGGAGGTACGGGTTTCACGGAGTCTCCCACCGCTACGTCTCGCAGAGGGCCGCCGAGATTCTGGGAAGGGACATCCGGGAACTGAAGATCATAACTTGCCACTTGGGAAACGGCTGTAGCATAACGGCTGTCGATCGGGGGAGGTCCGTCGATACGAGTATGGGGTTTACTCCCCTAGAGGGGGTTCCGATGGGAACCAGAAGCGGAGACATAGACCCTTCCATCATCCAGTTCCTAGCCGACGTTGAAAACCTAACCTTAAACGAGATCTACGAGATACTTAACAAGCGTAGCGGCCTGCTGGGCCTCTCCGGCGTAAGCAACGACGTCAGAGAGATAAAGAAGGCCGCCGACTCCGGAGACCACAGGGCTGAGATAGCCTTAGAGATTCTAGCCTACAGGGTTAAGAAGTACATCGGAGCCTACGCGGCCGTCATGGGAGGGGTCGACGCCATAGTCTTCACCGCGGGGATCGGAGAGAACGCCCACTACATCCGCTCAAAGATATGTGAAGGATTAGGGTTCCTCGGGGTAACCCTTGACGAGGACAGGAACAGGAACCCAGCCGAATGGAACGGCGTGATAAGCGCTGAAAACTCAAGAGTAAAGGTCTTAGTCGTGCCGACGAGAGAGGACCTAATAATCGCTAAGGAGACTTTAGAGGCCGTAACGAAAGCAGAAGAGAGAAGGAAAACCTAGCTGGATAAGAGGGCGGCCTAAACCGTCATCTCTCAGTCAACTCAATGAAACATCCATTTTATAAGTCGATCCAGAGTAATGGCGTCTAACCGTCGAGGTGAACTCTTTGGACAAAATGAAGGCCTTCAAGTTTTACGCGGCCCACGAACCCCTGAGACTCGAGGAGGTTCCAATCCCCAAACTTAAAGAGGACGAGGTGCTCGTCAAGGTTAGGGCCAGCGGAGTATGCGGATCCGACTTGAACTACAGGAGGGGGAAAGCCAGACCCTACAAGACCCCGATAATACTGGGACACGAAATCTCCGGAACCGTCGAGGAGATGGGTGAGAAGGTTGAGGGACTGGAGGTTGGGGAGAGGGTTCTCGTACACTACATAATATCCTGTGGGAGATGTGCACAGTGCATGCGGGGAAACGATAATAGATGTAGAAGGAGAATCTCCATCGGCGCGCATGTGGATGGAGGGTTCGCGGAGTACGTGGCTATACCCGCTAGGAACGCCTTCAAGCTGCCGTCGAACCTGACGTTCGAGGAGGGCGCCATAATAGGATGCGCGGTCTCCACGCCTTTCCACGCCCTGCTGAGTGGAGGTTTCAAGGCTGGAGACTCCGTCGCTGTCTTCGGGCTTGGGGGAATAGGGATTCACGCCGTGATGTGGGCGAGAACCCTTGGAGCTGGCTTGATAATCGGGGTGGACGTTGTGGACTTCAAGCTTGAGCTGGCTAAGGAGCTGGGGGCGGACGTGACGGTCAACCCTAAAGTCGACGACCCTGTGGAGGTTATCCGAGACTTGACGGACGGCTGGGGTGTAGACTTAGCCTTAGAGTGCGCCGGAGTCCCAGAAACCGTGAACTACACCCTCAATAGTATTCGGGGCAAGTCCAGATACGAGACCGGTAAGGCTATTCTAATAGCTCTTCAGCCGGGCCCCGTGAAGGTTGAGTGGATACGTGAAGGCTTGGTCACGATGCCCGGCGACCACACCATGGACGACCTTAGGAGAATCTTAACCCTAGCCGAGAGGGGACGTATAGACCTAACCAAGACCATAACCCACAGGCTGCCTTTCTTGGAGCTTAACCGGGCTCTCGACATCCTAGAGGGGCAGACCGAGAACGTGGTGAAGGTCGTCGTAACGCAACAGCAATAAGTTAAGCCCTAAACTCAACCGAGCGTAACGGTGGCTCTGTCACTTTAACCTTAAAGATGAGGGGAGGCGGACTCTAAAAAATATAGGGGGGTCTAGCCCCTTTGGTTGCGGGCAGCTCCAAAGGGAAACCTACACTGCCAGCCGGTGCGCCTCCACTCTTTGTTGAGGAAAGTTTCTGGCAAATGGTGATCAATCTACTCGAAGGAGCGGAATCAACGACGCAAACGTTAATAGGACCGCGAAGTTTAAGGAGAAAGGCAAACGTCTCCATGGTTTGAGGGTGGAAGAACACTG
>LUCD01000096.1 GCA_001593925.1 Candidatus Bathyarchaeota archaeon B26-1 | reverse complement strand
AAAAGATGTTCTCTACGACCGTTTGCTCCACAGTCCCTGAACAAACCTTATATTTCTCTGAGAGAAAAGAGGTAACGATGGAGACCTCCGGGTCTGGGAGGCAGAGTTGTCTAGACTTTCATACCACCCAAAAGCTTTCCTAACCCTGAAAAGGAACGTCCCGCGCGGCTTAGCCAACCGAACGAAGGTGATCATGGCCCTTGAGAGGAAACCCTCAAACGCGAAGGAAATATCCGAGAAGACGGGTATGAGCTACGCCTCCGTTCTACACCACCTCCGCCTCTTAGAGAACGAGCATATAGTCGCCCGTAAGGGTGGAAGACCGTACATCTGGGAGCTGACGGGAGCCGGGCAACAGAGCCTAATGGAAGTTTGGCTTCACCCAGCAAACATATTATAAAATGAAGATTGAGCCATAACGGCCTCATAAGGTGAGGGGTTTCCGGTGAATCAGAGCTGAAGGGAGGGAAGCGAGGAAGCCTCGTAGCATCTTAGCCTTGAATATCCAGCCTGAAGGTCTGCAACCAACCTTGGTGCGGCCTCTTCTTACGGCGTCCAGAATCTCCTTTATGCTTCTTCCCTCCGAATATACGATTGTGTAGGCGTCTCCAACGGTCTCGGGGAAATGGGAGTCGCTTCCGGCGAGCATGGGCAAACCTAAACTCCGAGCAAGCTTAAGGTTCTTCTTGAAGTGGTATCCGGGGAGGGGAGTTATCGCCGAGAAGACCTCGATCCCGTCTATTGAGAGTTTTCTGAGAGCCTTCTCTTTGAGACCGCCTATGAACGGGACTGTGGGGTGAGGGATAACAACCAACCCTCCTTGGGAGTGCACCCTCCTTATGGCTTCCGTTATTGGGAGACCCTTCGGAACAACCCTTCTAATTCCAAGAGCGATTATCTCGCCGTGGACGGTTGAGACCTCCTCTCCCGGAACCACTATGAGGTCTCCGCGTTTCCTCTCAGCCTCTAAGGCCCCAACCAGAGTGTTGTGATCCGTTATCGCAACCCCGTCAAGTCCCTTGAGCCTAGCCGCCTTTAACACATCATCTACAGAGGCCTTCGAGTCCGAGTACCATGTGTGAACATGCATGTCGATCTTCAGCATCAACTCGGAGTTACCCTTTCTCTTCCCTTGGAGCTCCCCTCACAAGAGCCTAGGATACTCTGGCCTTGCAGAATTAAAAACTTTATTGAGAGGTTGTTTTTGGACTGGACGAGCTAGGCGTGTACACTTAGGCTTCACCTGAACCTTGAGGGGAGTTCGCGGAGTCTCGGCAACCCGTTTCTAGCCCCCGCTTTCATGATGCATCTTGAGGCCGTATAGTTGCCTAGAAGCCCGCACATCTTTAAGGTTTTGTTCCTCACGAGGCCGTAGAGGAAACCCGCGTTGAAGGCGTCTCCAGCGCCGGTAGTGTCGACAACGTCCACGATGTAAGGCTTTATCAAGTGCTCCTCCGTTCCGTCGGTTACGTAGCATCCTCTCCCGCCAAGCTTTACGGCGACAACGTCCACACCCTCATCCATGAGGAACTTGGCGCCCTCCACGTATCCCTCTATACCCGTTAAGAGCTTGAGCTCAGCCTCGTTAAGGAGGAGCGCGTAGCACCTCTCCACGATCGGCTTGAGCGCCTCGAACCCCCTCCTAGCGTATAGGGCGCCGGGGTCAAGCGTAACCTTGACATCCGGCAGAGCCTCTACAAGCCTCTTCTGCGCCTCGAAAGGCCGGTCTCCGATGAAGGACGTTAGGTGAAGAAACTCGGCTCCAGCCGCGTACTCCACCTTAACCTCGTCGGGGTCTAGGAGGTCGTTGACGCCGGGGTCAACGTAGAGGGCTCTCTCACCCTCCGTGTCGACGTACCCCATCACAACCCCGCTTCTCCCACGCTCCGAGATGACGACGCCCCCAGTGTCTACGCCCTCACACCTAAAAGCCTCGAGGAGAAGCGTTCCCTCCCTGTCCTTGGCAACCTTCCCTATGTAACCCGTCTTAACGCCTAATCTAGCCAAGCCTACGGCTGTGTTAGCGGCTGAGCCTCCCGGACACTCGGTGAAACCCGTTATGTAGCTCTCCTCGTCGGCTCCAGCTATGCGGTTAACCTTGTAGAGCCTATCTACGTTGAGGGCTCCGAAGCAGACGACCTCGAATCTTCCGGAGCCTTCATCACCGTGCTTAGCCAGCCTCATGAGAACAACTCTCTCAGGTGAATCTTGTATCTCCCGAGTCTCCCCCCGTAGTTCCCCGCTGAAACCTTCAAGACCCCCTCCACGGAGCATACAGCCTCGATCCCGGCCTTCATCGCCTCTTTTACGGCTTCTAGGGAGGTCCCGTTTATCACGATCTCGGGTATGTATTCGACTCCCTCCGGAACCTTCGATTCGGCTCCAAGCCTTTTCTTCAGGCTTGGACAGTACGGATGGTTGGTTGTGGGGCCTATCCACGGGAACTTGGTCTCGGGCTTCGAGCCGGCTGAACAAACGTCGAAGGGTGTGACTACCCCCTCAACCTCATGTATAGCCTTTAAGGCCTTCTCGCCGGCCTCCTTCACGGCCTCCCGGGACTCGCACATGTACCAGAAGTTTCCGCCGGTGACTCCCTTACCGTATCCTAGATACCGCTCTATCAAGAAGTCTGGAACCATTATCGGGACGACTATCATCTCCCGGCCGTAACGGTTCTCTATCCACTCGTAACCGTCTCCGCAGTGGCCTATCCGCTCCATAGTGTCAACCCTGCCGATCGGCTCGAGGCAAGCGTCGAAGACTGAGGTGAAGGGCTTAACGAGTATATCCTGCCTTATCCTGTATGAAACCTCCCTGTAAAACCTGTCGACGATCTCCTTTAGGGGCTTATCCTCCCTGAACGCGCTCCAGAACTGTAGGATGGCGCCTACCCTCCCGTCGGGGGTCTCGTCTTCCCTGAGCATCCTCTCCACCCCGCCTTCGATCCTACCGATGACTATGGAGGGTGTGGCGGTCGCGTCCTCCGCGGCTCTCTTAACAGTCTCCTCGTCGTCGGCCGTGACGATCACCCTGAAGTAGAGCCCGTCGAAAGCCTCAGCGTACGTGTCTAAAATCTCAACGCGCCCAAGCTTCATAGTTAGGCCCTCTTAACTCTAGTAAGGTGTATAAGTCTCTTATATCCCTAGAGATTTAGGCCGGAGTTCACCCAAGCATCCCTATGGCTTCCCCTCTAACGGTCTTCCTGAAGGCACTGCTCTCCCTCATCAGCCTCTCCCTGTTCTCTGAGGTTATCAGCTCTACTCTCGGAGGCCTTTCTCGGTACAGATCCTCCAGATCCTTTATGAGGTTCGGGTTGCAGATCATCCTGAGAGATTTTAGGTTCCATTCTTTTACGAGTTCGATTGTGCCTTCCTTACCGAGCTTGTTGAAGGCTTCTGCCAAGATCGAGGTTACGACCGTGTGGTGTGAGAGGACCGCGATCTCCGCCTCCCTCACCGCGTAGGAGTTTCCGTTGAAGCTGACCGTTAAGCCTCCACCCTCCCTGACGAGCCTAAAAGATTCAACGTCTGTTATGCTGTCCCCCACGTAGATTATCTCTGAGAGGTCGACCTTCATCTTGGAGGCTATATCCCTAACCGCGTTGGCCTTCTCGTATCCGCCAACCGGGTTGACCTCCCTCAGCATCCTACCGGAACTCATCCTAGGAAGTTCGATCCAGAAAATCTCGTCTAGGCGCTTCACGGTCTCTATGTCCCTTTCCGAGAGGTCTTCTAGGGACTCCGCGCCCTCCGGAACCTCGATCACAGGCATCTCCGATATCTCCCTCGCGATCTCTTTTAGGCGTTCAGCCTCATCCTCGCCTAGCCTGTACCTGTCCATCTCAAGCCTTGTGCAGTATGTGTTCTCGAACGGGAACCCAACGGCCTCGCAGAGCGCCGAGATATAGTGTTCGTAGCTTGTGCTGACGATGAAGGAGGGCATGAGTCTGGAGACGAAACGTAGGGTTTCAGCTGCTCCCGGAACCAGCAGTATGTTCCTGCTTGAGTATCTCCTCATCCCTTCGTCGCTCGCCCCGTAAGCTCGGAGGAATGGGAGGATAAGCCTCAAGGTGTCCCCAGCCTTGTAGCCCGGCCTCTTCACTATGTCGGCTAAGACATCGTCGTATCGGCTCACTATGGTGAAGAAACGGTCTCCACGCGGAATGTAATAGCTCGCCAACTCAAAGGCGTTGTCGTTCTTTGAGATGGGACCCTCACAATCGGTTACGAAGACCCTCATCTACGTTTTCACGGAAAAATGTTCAGTAACCCGCCAAATTAAAGTTACTCTACGCTCCATTCCAAGAGAATTTAAGGCAGGAGCCTCTCCTCGGCGGACACCGTTAAGGTTGCGTGTTCCCTGCTTATCTCCGTAACCGCGAGAAGTAAGGCGTTATCAAGACTAAAGATTCATGCCCCTCCTGTTTCTGAAGCTTTATATGGCCTCTCGGGATAGAAATCTCCGTTAAAGGTGGAAGACCTTGAAGGTGAATAAGCTTAGGGTTTTACTCGATAAGGGTGAGCCGACGCTTGGAACCCGCGTCCTGATGGTCTGGCCGGGCCTAGTTGAGGTTCTGGGCTACACCGGCATGTACGATTACGTCGAGTTCTTAGGCGAGTACGGCCCTTACACCCTCCACGACCTCGACAACTTTGCTAGGGCAGCTGAGCTCGTAGGCATCTCCACCATGATAAAGATCGATCAGGAGCCGAGAACGTATATAGCCGGCAGGGCTCTTGCATCCGGAATAGAGAACTTCCTCTTCGCGGATATAAGGACGGTTGAGGACGCAGAGGAGGCCGTTAAGGCCGTCAGGGCTGAGCCTAAAGGGAAGAGCGGCTACAGGTCGGACCGGAGGATCGGATACGTCTCCAAGAAGGCCTCGGCCCAAGACATTGTGAAGATGTGCGACGACGCCGTTGTAGCCTTGATGATCGAGAAGAAAAGCGCGGTCGAGAACTTGGAGGAGATACTCTCCGTGGACGGCGTAGACATGGTTCAGTTCGGCCCGGCGGACTACTCCCTAAGCATAGGACGCCCCGGAGAGAGAAACCACCCAAAGGTTAAGGAGGCGGAGCTGAAAACGATAAAGACCGCCCTGAAGATGGACGTAGCTCCGAGGGCTGAGATAAATACTCCTGAAGACGCTCAGAGGTACATAGACCTTGGGGTGAGGAACTTCAGCCTCAACACCGACCTGAAGATATTGTACACTTGGTGGAAGGAGAACGGGGCTAAGCTGAGGAGGATTCTCTCAAATCTTTAGGAAGCCGCGTAGCTGTTCTACTCAAGGCCGAGAAGGACTGGAGGCTCTACCCCTTCGATCTTGAACTGGTTAGGTTTCACGTATTATTTTCCCAACGCTTCTACGTAGACGTACTTGAGTGCTTCGTCTCCGATAGCTTTAGTTGAGTGCTCCATCCCGGTTGGGATGTACACTACGTCTAAGGGGCCTACCTCCCTCTCCTCGTCTCCAATCTTGACTATACCCCTGCCGCTGATGACTATGTAGAGCTGCTCTTCCTTCTCGTGTTTATGAGGCTCAACCACTTGGCCTGGTTCGAGAACCCTAACCGCCACTATAAGCCTCTTAGAGCCCACTGTGGCCTCATCAATAACTCTGGCTTCGTCCGGAAGATTTGCAAGGTTCACGACATGCATCGACGGTTCACCTAAGACCCATTCGCTTCAGGGTACTAATAACATTATCGCGT
>LUCD01000095.1 GCA_001593925.1 Candidatus Bathyarchaeota archaeon B26-1 | reverse complement strand
AATACAGCTCTTCACTCTACGTAGCTCTAGCATCTACAGTTGTAATAGCAATATTGATCTTACTTGCTTTGAGAAGACGGAGATGTAGCATCCCGTAGTATTCCGGAAGCACAACTAGCGAACCTCAACGAACCTCCCGGGGGGATTCCATACGTCCTTTGCTCTTTTCGCTGGGAGCGAGAATGCTCCTACCCTTTCAGCTCTTCTCCTAAGCGTGTGAAGAACCTCTCTATCTTCTCGGCGGCCTCTGAGAGTATGTCGAGGCTTGTGGCGTATGAGATTCGCAGGTGGCCCTCCCCATACCTGCCGAAGACTCTCCCCGGGGTTGTGCATACGCCTTCCTCTCTGAGAAGCCTCTTACATAACTCTATGCTCGGCATCTTTGCGGAGTACTTTGGGAATGCGTAGAATGCTCCCTTCGGGTTCTGGCAGCTCAACCCCAGAGTCTTGTTCAGCCTCTCAACTATGAACCTTCTGCGTTTATCGTACTCCTTAACCATCTCCTCGACGCATTCTTGCGGCCCCTTCAGGGCGGCTACCCCAGCCTTCTGGACGAAACTGGCTGGACAGGTCGTTGTGGTCTGCTGGATTCGGTTGATGGCGTCCACGATCTCCCTGTCGGCGACTGCGTACCCGAGCCTCCACCCGGTCATGGCGTACCTCTTGCTGAAGCCGTTGATGAGGATAACCCTCTCCCTAGAGCCTGAGAGGGATGCGGCGCTCTTGGCTTCCACCCCATCGTAAGTGATGCAGTCGTATATCTCATCCGAGAGGACTAGCAGATCGTGGTCAGCGGCCAAATCCGTTAGGGCCTTAACCTCATCGAGGCTCAGGACTCCTCCAGTGGGATTGTTGGGTGAGGAGAAGAGGATCATCCTCGTCTTCTTGGTTATGCTCTCCTTGAGTCTCTCCTCGTCTAGGCTGTAGTTTTCCCCGCATGGAACCTCAACGGCGGAGGCGCCGGCGGCCCTTATGCAGGTGAAGTGCGTCGGCCAAGTCGGTGAAAGGACGAGAACCTCGTCTTCCGGGTTGAGGGTTGCGAGGCATGCGCAGTAGATGGCGTGTTTGGCTCCCGGAGTTACGATCACCTCGCTCTCAGGGTCGACCTCCACCCCTTGACGCCTTTCAAGGTCCTCGGCTATCGCCTCTCTGAGCTCGATTAAACCCTTACTTGAGGTGTAGTGGGTGAAACCCTCCTTTATAGCCTTGCACGCGGCTTCGGTTATGTGGTTTGGAGTCGCAAAGTCCGGCTCTCCGATCTCCAGGTGGAGAACCCTACGCCCACTCTTCGCGAGGCTCCTAGCCATCTCGGCCATGACTATTGTTCCAGAGGGAGTTAACCGCTTTATTCTCTCAGCTAGCCGCATACGAGATACCTGCCTTTCTAACGGTCTTACAGATAACTCCCTTTTCTTCTTTATAAGATATATGGGCTTTCATGCTCTCTTCCTCAAATCCGCCTTTCTCACCTTTTTCAGAATCCTCATCACGTTTGGGAACCGTTCAGGCTCCATGTGGGGTAGGTGGGTGGCCTTCAAGAACTCGCTCTGGAAGTCCGGGTCCGCCCCCAGCTCCAAGTAACGAACCCGCCCAGCTACTTCAGCCGCGAGTTTCCGGACATCCGTTGAGAGGAGAGCCATCCTAGCCCCGGAGCCAGCTGTATTCCCAACGAACCGAACCCTCTCTAACGGAATCTCCGGGTACATCCCTATGATCTGAGCGTTCTCCGGGTCTACATAGTTACCGAAGGCCCCGGCTATGAAGGCCTTCTCGACGTCCCGGGGCTTTATCCCCATCCGCCTCATAAGTATGCTCGTTCCCGTGTATATGGCGGCTTTGGCGAGCTGGACCTCCCTCAGATCTCTCTGGGTTATCACTATGTCCCTCCCCGTCGAGGTCTCTTCTTTAGGAGCCACGACGAACTCCACGGTTCCTCCTTCACGCCTGATGTTTGGAGCCTCTAAATCCCGCCTGAAGGTTCCGTCAGCCCCTATTATCCCTGCCTTAAGCATCTCCGCCACCGCGTCGATTATGGCTGAACCGCAGATTCCCCTAGGCTCAACGTCGCCTATGGTCTTGTAGACGGGCTCTAGGGTCTCGGGGTCGATCCAGATACGTTCTATCGCTCCCTCGACGGCTCTCATGCCGTGGGTTATGTGGGCGCCCTCGAAGGCTGGACCCGAAGCGCAGGAGCACGCTGTAAGCTCATCTCTGCATCCTAGAACTATCTCGGTGTTCGTCCCTATGTCGATCAGGAGGGAGGTGGCTTCCTCCTCGTGGATTCCCGTT
Source organism: Candidatus Bathyarchaeota archaeon B26-1 (assembly GCA_001593925.1). GTDB lineage: Archaea > Thermoproteota > Bathyarchaeia > Bathyarchaeales > B26-1 > B26-1. The sequence continues at coordinate 3,463 of LUCD01000095.1, read as the reverse complement.
GCCAGGATGTCGGCCACGGCGTCGGCTCCTACGAAGCCGGCTATGACCGGTAGAGCGTGGACGTATGCTCCAACGTTCAGTTCGACACCCAGTTCCTTTGCTTTAACGTCCACCGGAGACCTCACGACTGGCGGGTAAGGAGACAAAGAGACGTATCTGGGCGGTATCCCCAAGAAGATGTGGTGCATCGCCGTGTTCCCGACGACGGTCATGTCGTAGACCATGCTGGGTTCAACACCGGCCGCTTCGCAGGCTTCCCTTAAGAGGCGGTTGATCCCCTCCGTGACCGCGCGGCGTAGCTTCTCTAGGTTCCCTTCCCCCTCCAGAGTGTACGAGATTCTAGAGATCACGTCCTCGCCGTAGGAGATTTGGGGGTTCATGTCGGAGGCTGTTGCAACGGTCTCCCCGCTCTCCAAGTCGACGAGGAAAGCGGCTAACTTCGTTGTCCCCACGTCTACGGCTAGGCCGTAAAGGCCCTTCCGGGGCCTACCCGGCTCTATCGAGATTATCTCCCTATCCATCCAGAGGACGACGGATACTGTCCATTCTCCTTCCCGTATGGCTGAGGAAACCCTCTTCAAAGCCTCGTAGCCCACTCTCGGCCGGTTCCCGACTTCACGTTCGAGGGCTTCGAGGAGCAGATCTACATCCGACTCAACGTTCTTGAGCGTAGGCTTCCTAACCTCGACGACTACCCTCCTGACGGCGGGTTTGAGCTGAACCGACCTCTCGAGGCCTCCCGTTAGGAGCCTCTGCTTGTAGGGTTGACTCTCGAACGGAATCTCCACGACGATGTCGCCCAAGCCGGCTATCTCTGTTTGGCAGGCAAGCCTGAAGCCTTCGGAGAGCTCGTCTTTGGATAGGGTTCTCTTCTCGGTCTCCGATGGGGGTGAGAGGTTCTCGCCGCCGCCCCTAACGATCACTCTGCATCTGCCGCAGAGCCCCCTCCCGCCGCATAGGGACCGGATTCTTATGCCGGCTTCTAGGGCGGCTTCGAGGATTTTCTCTCCCCTTCTGGCTTCTACACGCCTCCCGTATGGAAGGAAGGTTATCATTGGTTTCTCTACCCTTCAGTTCGTCGCTTAAACTCAGAACTCCTTTACCACATTTATCTCTTTTTGTGGGCTTCCCCGCCTATAGAAGGGTAGGAGCGTCTCTGCAGGCTGAACCTTGCTCAAAAATGTCGGGTCTCTTCCCCTTGGCAGGTTGAGGCTTCAGACCTCCACTATCTCGCATCTCAGCCTCTTTATGACCTCCTCAGCCTTCTCAGGATCGATCTTGAGGGTGTAGAGCATCCTAGAGGTTCTGAGCTTGAGCTTAACTATATCCTTGAGCCTCTTAATTCGGCAGTGCGAGGCCTTCTCCGAGAGCTTTATGAACTCTTCGACGTCGAAGATTTCACGTGGCATCATGTGGCCTCCGAAAGTTGGGTCTCATAATCTCAGTAGCGCCCTATAAGGGTTACTCTGCCAGAGAACGGAAATCTTTATGACAGTCTAATCACCCGTTAGAATCCTGGCAGGGTCGGTGGAGGCCGTTGCGGGGGTTCAGGGACAGGGACTACTTGAGGACGGAGGAGGGCTACTTCTTCTGCGTCCTAGGCCCCGTACACCCGGAAGACCGCGTCATCGCCTACCTGAAGTATGTTCCGGACCCTTCTGGGAGGTGGGGTAGGGGAAGTAACAGGTTCAGGAGAGCCTTGCCCCACTACACAGTGGACAGCTTGCTGGAGACCTTTAGGTTTCTAGAGAGCCGCCCCGAGTACCTCTTCGACTCGCACGCTTGGGGCATAAGGATGTCCGCTGTGCCCCTACACAAGATTTCGGAGCACCTGAAGCCGGAGGAGAAGGTCTCCCAGCTTATGCGGATGGACAGCCTCGACCCCTTACAGTCCAAGACTGTCAGGCTCGTGGAGGCTCTCTCGGAGCTGAGCGGCGTCCCACCCAGCTACTTCGGCGTAACCGGCTCCGTGCTCCTAGACATACACCGAGATTTTTCGGATATAGACCTCCTCGTCTACGGAAAGAGGAACAGCGAATCTGTGAGGGAGGCGCTCCTCCAGTCCTATGAGGAGAGGGACTCACCCGTTCGGAGGCTCCACGGGGAGAAGGCTAGGGAATGGTGCCTGCAGAAAACCGAGCTGTACCCCCTAACCTACGAGGAGGCCGAGAGAATCCTCGAGAGGAGGTGGAATAGGGGGCTCTTCCACGGGACTCTCTTCTCGATCCACCCCGTTAAGCTCGAAGGCGAGGTTAAAGAGAAGTATGGGGATAGGGTCTTCAGGCCGGAGGGAACCGTTAAGATCGAGGCAACGGTCTCCGACGCTTCTGAAGCGTGCTTCATGCCGGCAACTTACAGGGTTGAGGATGTTAGGGTTGTTGAGGGGCCGAGGGTCAGGGACATCTTCGAGGTGGTTTCTTACGAGGGGCTTTACGGAGACGTAGCTAAAGACGGCGAGAGGATAGTGGCCTACGGGAAGCTTGAAGGGGTTACGGACAGGGTCTCCGGGCTTAGGTACCACCGCCTCCTCATCGGCTCACAAGAAGCTAGAGGAAGGGACTACATCAAACTTTTATCATGAAGTCAGAGCGTTTCGCGCCTAAGACCAGCCTGAAGAACTCTGTTCCATCCTTCTCCACAACCTTCTCAACCTTCCCTTGAGCCGCCACCACCTCGCCCCTCCTAGCCTGATCGCAGAACCTACCCCTGAAAGAGACTATCTCCCTCAAGGGCGAGGCCCTTGTTCCCTCGAGAACTTTAACCTCGTCGATTAGGTATCTGCAAGGCGTGAATATGGCGTCCGAGTCGTCCACAACCTTAGCCTTGACCTTGGCGTATCCGGCGGGAACGTAGGTTCTGTCCCCATACTCCTCACCCACCTCGTTCCAGTCGAGCACGAACCTCACGAAGAAGTCTCTGCCCAAAAATTTCCCTTGCATGGGCTTCCTCCTCTCGGTGCGGATGAACTCTTCGAGGGGCATCCACGTATCCTTAGAACGGAACCTATAGAGCCTCTTCAGGTCTTCGACGTTGTAGGGGGAAACCTCGCTTCCTTCCTTCATGAGCGTCTTCAAGGCGTTGTAGACAGCTGAGGAGTTCTCTCTCCCGTAGATGATCACATCGATATCCGAGTTCTCCCTGTGGAGGCCGACGAGGATCGACCCTGAGAGGCCTATCTTCTGTGGTTGAATGTTGGAGGAGTCTCGGAGGGTCTCGACGAACTTTACCGCCTGGGACTCGACACGGTCTAAACTTGGCTTCTCTAGGAGCTCCGTAACCTTCTCCGTAGGCCGGTAAAGCCTAGAGACGTGGCTGACGGGAACCCCTTGCATGTAGTCTCCGAAGACCCTGTCGTAGTAGATGTAATGGGGGTACCTCTCCCTCAGTATCGCCTCCCTCCTCTCCAGAGAGTAAACCTTGACGTATCTCTTGCCCGCTCTCACCCTGTCTCCGGACGGGTCCT
>LUCD01000094.1 GCA_001593925.1 Candidatus Bathyarchaeota archaeon B26-1 | reverse complement strand
ATTCACTTTACCATTTCTCCTTAAATAGAGTACACCAAAGTTTATATTTTTCCATTTTAATGAGCCGTTCACCATTTCCTTGAAGACACGGATTAAGAGCTTTCCCTTCGCCGGATGAACTTTAGGGCCACAACTAGGACAACTACCGCCACGACGCCTCCTACTGCAACCTCAACAATAGGAAACTTCCTCTCATGCACCGTGAAGTAATACCCGTCTGTAGAGTATGGCGCACAAGTCTCGTTCCCGTCCCAGTATACCCTAACCAACCACTTACCGAACTGGTTCGGCCTAAATTTAATGGAGAAAGTTCCGTCAGACTCTGTAATCACGGATCGGGTTACATTAGAGCCCATAATTTTCTGGTAAATTGGTGCGGGGGGTGGGATTTGAACCCACGAACCCCTACGGGACAGCCGCCTCAGGGCTGCGCCTTTAACCTGGCTTGGCAACCCCCGCTTTCCGTTCAGTCTATAGTTTATGGCGGAATCTTAAATCTTTTGCTGGTTTGTGGTGTTCTACTCTTTGTAGATTCTGACCTCGTAGACTCTGGCTGTTGGAGCTCCGTTCGTAGATTGGACTTCGAGTTTGAGTTTGCTGGCTTTTAAGGTCTCGAAGTGGTGGATTCTTCTTCTGTGGTAGTTCCCCTTGTACTCAACTATGGTTCGCCAACCTTCTCTACATAAGGCCTTTAGGGTGTAGTCTTTCACGCACTCCGGAACCTTGTATAGGGGCGGGAAATTGTACGTGTCCTCGTGAAGGTATGTGTCAAAGGTCAGGTAGACTGTGTTGAAGGCTACGGGCTCGCCTAGATTGAGCGTCAGCGTTTGGGGGAAACCTTTCTCGGGGTCTGATATCCATATGTTCGTCCACCTTTCAGGCCTCGCGACGCCGCTGACCACGTTGCGGGGACCGAAAGGCTTCGAGGGGGGTTCCAGCCTCAAGGAGTAGACGGGTTTCTCGTGGGTCCACCTCCTCCATCCGGGCCTCTTGTAAGCTGCGGCTACTCCTGGAAGAGGCTTTGAGCGGTGCCACAGCACCTCAGCCCGCCCATAAACGTTCACTTGATAGAGCCTTCTAGGTTCAACCTTGAGTTTCAGCTCGAGGTCCAACCACCCTTTGAACCTCGGTGGCACCGAAGCCTCAACCGACCTCAAGGGCTCTTTAGGCTCGTTGAAACTCCATATGTCCGTGGCGGGCATGACCTCCAGCCTTACCGGGATAGGTTTATGCGCCTTCGACTCTAGGAAGAGCCCCAACGTTCTGATCTCGTTCTCGGAGACCGGGAATATCTGGGCTCTGTAGGGTTCTAGGGGCGAGGAGCCTCCAGCCGGATCCAGCTTAAGGACCATGGATGATGAGGCTTCCACCGAAACGGCTTTACGCGCTATATCGTCAGGGTCGTCGTTCGGGAGGTTTATGATGAAGCAGTCGTCCTTGATTAGGGTCTGTTGTAGTTCTCTAATGAGTTGGGGGTTCTCAACTATGGTTCTCGGCGTAACGTTCTTCTTGACCGAGAAGGCCGCCGCCGTCCCGGCGGCTTGGCCTAGAACAGCGCATGTCAGCATGACCCGGGTTGAGCCGAGGGCTACGTGGGTCACCGAGATGTCCCTGCCAGCCATGAGCAGATTCTCTATATTCTTTGAGTATAGACATCTCAGGGGTATGCTGTAAGGTTGGATTCGGAGCTTATCGGAGAGGTCTAAGTCTCCAGCTAAGGGTTCCGGAGGCTGGTCCTTGGCTAGGATTCCCCCCATAGTGTGTATGTCTATGAACCATCCTCCGTAGGCCACCCTGTCGTGGAACTGTTTGTCATTACGCACATCGTCCTCGGTCAGTATGTAGTCGCCGATGAGCCTCCTGCTCTCCCTCTTCCCCGGAACCATCCCGATCCAGTCTATGGCCATGTTCTCCGCCCCGTGCTCTCCATGGTTCTTGATGTGATCCCAGACCCCTAGGAGGTGGCGGAGGAGCTCATCCCTCACCTCCTCGTTCTGATCTATCACGTCGAAGGGGACGCCGACCTCGATCCACCAGTAACCGGCGTACTCCCTAACCCCATAAGGCCCAAGACTGCAGGTGTGGCGGCGCATATAAAGGGAGCCTTCAGTCGGGTACTCCTCAGCCCAGGGAGGAGGGACGAAGGGAACAGGTCTCCCAACGTCCCTAGCCCTGAAGAGCAGTGAGCTGCCCTGAACCATCGTGTCGCCCTCTTCTGGAGCTAAGGACTCCCCAAACTCTCGCCGAGACTCCCTACCGTACCGGAACTCAGCCCCAGCGGAAGCCCCAACGGTTCCGTCGCCGGTACAGTCTATGAAGTACTGGCCGTAGAGCCTGTAGACCCTCTCGCTGCCGAGCTGAACACCGACAACGGCCCTTATCCTGCGCGGCCCTGACATGAGGACTCCTACGACATGGGTGTTCAGGTAAGCCGTTAACTTCCGTTCCCTCTTAACCCACTCGTACAAGATGAGGTCCCAGACTGAGTTTATTCTCCCGTTGAGGAAGAGGTCGTGGTTGCGTGCGCGTTCCTCTATGAGGAGCTCCTCTATTATGCCCGTCTCCCTAGCCCACGCACCGCAGCTGTTCGCACCGGTCGGTTGAACCCTAACCTCACTGCTCGAGTTGCCCCCAAAGACCGGCCTGTTCTGAACTATAGCCGTCTTACAGCCGTGACGGGCGGACGCTATAGCCGCGCAGACCCCGGCCAATCCTCCCCCAACCACAACAACGTCGTAATCGGCCTCTATAACCTTGCCAGAAGAGAGATAATCCCCAAAGGACTCCACGGCAGACGGACCCTCCGGAACAGACTAGCAGGTGACTACAAGATATAACCCTTTCCCAAGGTATCCGAAACCCTTATCCAGAAGGCTTCCCTTAGCTATGTATGGCGGCTGGTGAGCTGGCGGACGGCCGTCGGGCTTAAGGCCTGAGGAAACTCCGCCCACCACACAGACCGCAACGCCGCAAGGCGTAGGGCGAGAGCTCTGGCTCCGGAACAGAAACGGAACGTCCACGCAGTCCGTGACGAGGATGCGTGTTAAGTCGCTGAGTAGACTGCGTGGAAACGTTGAAACGGCCGGCCTGCGGGGTGGAAGGGCAAGTAGGCGCCGATGATCTTCTGTGGTGAAGGCGCGGGTTGCCCGTTCAGCTGAATGCCGTCTAGAACAGAAGGCGGGTTACGGCCAGCACACCAGCCGCCAAGAACCTTACAGTTCCCTCGCCTTCTCGAGCCATTCACCCTTGACCAGTCCGTTCTCGACGGCGTTCTCCAACACTTTGATGATGTCCTCCTTCCTGAATGATTTCCACGTCCTCCACCTCGTCGGCCCGTTCCTGAGGTATCCCTCTAGGACTTTGGGCTTCTCCCCCATAAGTTCGGCGACTGTGTAGAGGCTTACGCCAGAAGCCTCAGCCTTCCTGTAGACTTCATGTAGGAGGTCCATGTACCTGTAGTCCCTTAAAGCGTGGTGGTCGAGGATGAAGAGGTGGGTCTCCGTCTCCTCGAGTATCCTGCAGATGTTGAGGATCGACCTCGCCAGGTTGTAGTAGGCCATTATGTACCCTAAAAGGTATGTTGGGGGGCCGTCTAGGATTAGAATGTCGGGGTCGGCTTCCACGATCATGTCCGTCGTCTCTTTGAGAACCGGCCCATCGACGTCGGACGTGTGGAGAAGCTTCTCGCCCTTATGCTCAACCTCTACCGAGAGGACGTATCCTAGGTTTGTACCTTCGGTTCCATGCCACATAGGCTTGGAGAAAGAAATCTTCGTTGAGCCGAACCTGAAGGTCTTCCCGTCCGCAACCTTTACTTCTGCTTCCAAGCCTTCGAGCAGGGCTCTAGCCCTAACCCTCTGCGACCTGTTAATGTAGTTCTCGGGGTCCTTGACGAGGAGAACCTTACCCCTGTACAGGTCTTGGTCTGGGATATGATGATCATAATGGTAGTGGGTCAAAACTATAATTTCAGACTCTGAACAGGCATCCCTAATAGCGCCCTCATAACGCCTCCTCAAAACCATCTTCTCGGAGGAGGTTAACGGAAAAGACCCAGTCTCGGAGGCTATACCCGGGTCTATAACGATGTCGCAGTCTCCAGTCTTGACCCTCACGCAGCTCGACTTGACGCCTAAAGAGTCGAAGGCAACATACTCAACTCTCATGGCCGAATAATATAGTATCAAAAGGTAGATAATTGATTTTTCACCCTTCTTTAGTGCACAGACCATTCTATCCGGTCCACTCAAGAGGTACCCTCCATCCTAGGGGATTATCTCCGTAGTATTGTTGAAGGGTGGATAGGACAACTCCTTCAGGGAGATCGTACCTCCCCTTAAAAGCTCGATAACCCTGCCCTTAATCTCTAGGAGCCCCTCTATGAGTTTTATCGTCACCCGGCATACTCTCCTAAAGCCGTCCTCACCCCAAAGCCTCTCGATGTGCGAGTAGAGGCAACGGCCCCCACAGTACTTCAGGTATGTGCATGAGAGGCAAGGTTCACCTATACCAACCTTACCGACAACCTTCAGCCTTGAATCCTCAATTATATTGCCGAGCCTCGCCCACCGGGCGTCTACTGCTATCGGACACGCCAAGATCGTGCCGTCCGTGGAGATCGCTAGGGATGTTTTTCCCGCTCCACACGGCGGGCAGTCGAGCCTCTCCCCCTTGACCATGGCCCCTAACACGCCGATTATCGGGACGATGCCAAGGACTATGCCCCGCTCAGCCTCATCCAACCACAGGTTGATGAGCCTCTTCAAGCCAGGTAGGTACGATCTTTCACACCAACCGTCAAAGTCTCGCCACCTATTGCTCCAGACCACGTCTAGCTGCCAGTGAACATGGTCGAAGAGCCCCAACTCTAGGAGGTGCTTCACGTCTAGGTAGATGTCTGTGATCTCCGTTACGGTCATCCTAGCTACGAGGTCCCCCCTGAAACCGTTCAGCCTCAACCATCGAGCGGCCTCCAAGACCCTCCTGTAGACACCTGAACCCCTGTAATGGTCGGTCACCTCCTGTCTCCCATCTATGGAGAGGAGAACGGTCTCGAACCTCCTCCAGTATTCTGGCTCCAGCCTCCTGACGAGAGTTCCATTCGTCTGGATGACGAACCTAGCCCTCGGGATTTCGTCCATGACGCTCCTTATAAAATTCCGGTTTAGGAGGGGTTCACCTCCGTAGAAACATATTGTTGGAGCAGGGTCGTCCGATATGAACCTCTTCAGATCATCAACGCCGTATTTGACTTCATAGGGGACGAGGCTCTCTGGAAAGCTGCCTCCACAATATTCACACTTGAGGTTACATCGTCCAGTAGTGAATACTATGTACAGCACAGTCAAGCTTAGCCGGGGAACAGCCTTTTATACTTGTCTATGGACTTAGATTCTGTCCAAGTTCTGGAAAGTCCATATTTCATGGAGCCTGCAGATTCTTCGGGTATGGATACGGCCGATTCTGCGTCTATTCGCCTTTTATGGACAGCATAATTGACCATAACTTCAGAAGCAGAGGCTCCTAGGGACGTAAAGAGACATAAATCTCGTCCGTAGGTAAACGTTACCAGAAAGAGATATTTGCTCTAGCCCTTACATTTCTTTGGGGGCAGATGTTTGAAGCCTTTCAGCTTCGTCCATGTTGCCGACCTCCACCTCGGTTATGAACAGTACAACTTGAAGGCCCGGCGTGAAGACTTCGTTAGAGCCTTCGAGGAGGTCGTTGAGAAGACTCTTGAGTTGAAGCCTGACTTCATGATATTGGCTGGAGACGTCTTCCATCACGCTCGGCCGGCCAACGTAACCTTAGAGAACGCAATAAGAAACTTTGGGAGGTTGAGGAAGGCGGGAATCCCTGTCCTTACGGTTGACGGCTCTCACGACAGGGCTCCAAACATAGTTACAGGCACAATACTTAACCCCTTAGACACAGC
>LUCD01000093.1 GCA_001593925.1 Candidatus Bathyarchaeota archaeon B26-1 | reverse complement strand
CCACAATCTACAGCGAAGCCCTAAAAGCCGGAAGACTACGACCCCTAAACCCACATCCCTAAAAATCCCGGAAAGACCGAAATTGAATAAAGATTTCATGTCTTGTATGGACTTGGAATAGAAGGAAATGTCGAAATTATAAGAATTTCACAAAAAGGCTTGTAATACTGGTATAGCGAGGCCAATAAAAAGATTGTGGGCTTCAGGAGGTTACGGCCTCTATTGGGATTATCTTCTCCGTGTCCACGCCTTCGGCTCGAGCCATAGCTATGAGGTTCTCAAGTTTCCCCCTCCTCCTGTGGGGGTTGAAGTAGCAGTCTAGGACGGCCTCGTGGTCCAGGTTGTCGATGACCCCGTTGGCCAAGTGAACCGCGTTGAAGCAGTTCACCAAGGCCACCTGAACCGGCATCCTCTCAGGGTTTATGTCTATACCCAAGTACTCGGTGTATCCATAAAGCCTCAAGACGAAGAGCAGAGCCTCCACAGTCTCGGGAGCCACAACCCCAACATTCAAGTCTTGATCGTAATTCCCCAAGGGCTGACTGTTCAGGTGGACGTGGGCGAGCCTGGCCTCCCTCATAACCCTGGCATACGCGTAGGCCACGTCCTCGAAGCCCATCCTGACGTGGCCGACCTCCGGGTTCAAGCCGACCAAGGTGTGGCCTTTCCTAAGCAGCTCGAGGTTCTCCGGGTTCCTAAGCCTGGCCTCGACGTCCCTGGCCATCAAGATTCCGTCTGAGGTCGTCCTGTAAATGTTGTTTATCGCCGGCTCGTATGGTTTAGGCTCGATGGCAACCCTGACTTTTGGAACCTCATCCATCGCCTTTGCCATGGCCGCCTCGAACCTGTCCCACATGTCATAGAAGTGGGTTCCCAGCGGGTACGTGTACCCGTCCGTCCCGGGCCAGCACACCGCCAGAGCCTTCAGTTCGCTTGCGAGTTCTAACCCTCTTATCGTCATCTGGAGGTATTTGTCCCTAACCTCCTTTATCGGGCTCGACAGGGTTCCGAACTGGGCGTCCCTCTGCCTGAAGTCCCCGCCTATCCCGCATACAGCCGAGACCCTGACGCCGTGCCGCCTCTCCAAATCCTTATAGAGGTGGATGTTCTCCTCGTTGATCTCCCATGGATAATGCGCCTCAACGGCCTTCAAACCGTACTTAGCCATCTCCCCGGCTACCTCAAGCCTCTCCTCTATGGTCATCTCATCCTTGTATGGCAGGTGGAACCTCGAGCTCACAGCCCCGAAGAACCAGACTCCGGCGGAGAACTTCGGCTCATACGGCCTCTTAAGATTCTCTAGGAGCCTCTCAGGCGGGAGCCTAAGGGCCTGATACCTGATGTCGGTGAAGGATGTCCCCGCAACAGGCTTCCCAGCCTCCGACAGAACCTCATCCCCGAAGGGCAATTCTAATCCATAATTCTCGAATCTCGAAACATGCATAAGCACTCCCCTCCAACAAAAGATAGCCTGGATGTACCTAAAATAAGTAAGGCTAAAGCCCCTCAAACGTAATCGTTCAGGTACGCCCGGTGCAGCCTGAAGACCCCCCTCAACCGCACGCTCAGATAATTGTGGAGCTCCTGGAGCCTCCTGTACCTCTCCACGTTCCCCGCCTTAGGCTTGACCCTCGTCGCCTCATCGAGCTTGACGAACCGGTCGGTCAACTCCTGTATCGTCACCTTCTCACCCACGTAGTTGAGGTACGTCCATAGAGCCTGCAGGGCCGCCCCGTAGGCAGCACTCTCCTCAACCATGGGGCAGACGACATCCACCCCGAAGACGTCGGCCGCTATCCGCCTCCAAGCCCTATTCTTGGAGCCCCCACCCGTCAACCTTATCTCGGAAGGCTCTATACCCAACTTCCTCATCCTCTCCAAGCCGTAGTTCATCCCCAAGGTTGCACCTTCCATCGCAGCCCTGGCCATATGCCCAGCCGTGAAGGTTCTACTGTTAAGTCCTAGATAGACACCGGTTCCCTCCGGAACGTTCGGGGTTCTCTCACCCTCGAAGTATGGGAGCAGTATGAGGCCGTCGGATCCGGGCGGGACGGCCTCGACGGCCTTTGTCATCTCCTCGTGGGACCAGCCGAAGAGCCCTCTAACGAGCTCCGTCGCAACGGTCACGTTCATCGTGCATAGGAGTGGAAGCCAAGCGTTCGTCGAGTCGCAGAACGCGGCTATCTCGCCTTCAGGGTCCACTATCGGCGTCTCGGAGTACGCGAAGATCGTTCCGGATGTTCCAAGGCTGGCCGTCACTATACCCTCACGGGTGTTCCCTGTCCCTATGGCGCTCATCATGTTGTCTCCCCCGCCCGCACTGACCAAGACGTCCTCGTGTAGGCCGAGCTCTTTAGAGGCTTCCTTCCTCAACTTCCCAACGGGCCTGTCTGAGGGTTGCAGCGGCGGAAGCTTCTCTATCAGTTCCGGGTCGATCGCCTCTATGACCTCCATGCACCAGCTCCGAGACCTGACATCCATCAAGGCGGTTCCGGACGCGTCTCCATACTCCATCACAGCCCTGCCGGTCAGGTAATAGTTTATGTAGTCGTGGGGGAGGAGGACCAAGCTGAGCCTCGAGTAGTTCCAAGGCTCATTCCTCTTAAGCCAAAGTATCTTCGAAGCCGTGAAGCCCGGCGGTATAGTGTTCCCTATCAGCCCTATAACGGCTCTTTTACCGCCAAGCCTCCTGATCAAGTACCTACACTCCCTGGTCGTGCTCGTGTCATTCCACAGCTTGGCAGGCCTGATAACCCTCCCAGAGCTATCTAAAGGGACAAGCCCGTGCTGCTGACCCGAGACCCCTAAACCTTTAACATCCTTAGGCTTGACGCCGGCCCTCTTAACGGCTTCCCTAACGGTCTTCTTCAGGGCGTATATCCAGACCGCCGGGTCCTGTTCCTTGTGGCCCGGAGGCAAACCCTCGATTAGGCCGTAAGGCTCCGAGGCCCTACTTAGGATCGAGCCGTCCCCTCCATCGATCACGAGAGCCTTCGTGCTCTGAGTTCCAACGTCAACCCCAATAAAGCATGACCGATCCAAAACCGACTCCTCTTATAAAATAGAAGAGAAAGAAGAGTTTAACTTTGTCGATGGGAAGGCCCGCATCAAGGTTCTCTGGTGAAGAGTCCCTGCTCGACACAGTGTTCAATCCTTGAATGTTGGAGCTCTATAAGCGATTTCACCTCCAATTATGGTCATTAAGACCTTTATCCTCTTTATCTCCTCTGGAGGTATGGTCAGTATATCCCTGTCTAGGACTATGAGGTCTGCGAGTTTGCCTGGTTCTATCGAGCCTTTGAGGTCTTCCTCGAAGGTTGAGTATGCGGCGTTTATCGTGAAGAGTTTGATGGCTTCCTCGACCGTGACCCTCTCTTCAGGCCCTAAAACCCTCCCGGTTTGGGTTCTCCTCGTTACGGCTGCGTAGATTCCTAAGAAGGGGTTGTAGGAGACGACGGGTGCGTCTGATCCTCCTGCAACGGTTACTCCGGCGTCGAGGTAGCTCCTTATAGGCTTAAACTTTGAGGCTCTCTCGATTCCTAGGTTCTTTATGAGGGATTCGCCCCAACTGTTGATGTATTTTGGCTGTATGGCCTCGATTATCCCGTATCTGCTCATGGTCTTTAAGGAGTCTTCCGTCGGGAAGTACCCGTGTATTATGCAGTGTCTAACCTTGATCTCGGGCATCTCATCGATGGCTCCCGCCAAAGCTTGGACGGCTAAGTCTTGGGCTTTCTCGCCTGTGCAGTGAATCCCGACCGACCAGCCTCTCCTGTGGGCTTCCAGTATCAACTTCTCGAGCTCCTCCGGCCTCATTAAGGGTTTCCCATAATTGTCCGGCTCTCCCCTGTATGGCTTGTACATCCACGCCGTCTTGAACATGACCCCTCCGTCGAATAGCATCTTGACGCATCCGATCCTAAGATTCTCGTCCCCGAAGCCCGTGTATATGCCCGGCATGAGGGACGCCGTGCCCTTCAGGCTCCAAACCTCCTTTAGGGCTTCGATCCTCGGCATCAGGTTGTAGCGAACCCTCAATAGGCCTCTACTCTTCAGGTTCTGGTACGCTCTGATCTCGTGGGGCAATACGTACGGGTCGGTTGCGCTCGTCAATCCAACCTTAACGAACGCCCTGTCCGCTCTCAAGATGGCCTCCTCGATAGCCTTCAAAGGGACACGGTCCATCTCGGATGATGCGGCTGGCATGGGGAACCTCTCAAAGATGAAGCGTCTCGCCTCGTCTATGAGGATTCCAGTAGGCTCCCCCGTCTCTAAGTCCCTATCTATTCTCCCATCTTGTGGGTTCGGCGTCTCCTTCGTCACTCCGGCGGCCTTTAGGGCGTAGCTGTTCGCTACGGTTATCCTCCCGTACGAGCTGTAGGCCGTTATAACCACCGGGTTCTCCGGGGATATCGGGTCTAAGTCCTCTCTGCGGGGGAACCTCCTCTCCTTTAGGGTTTCTGGTTCCCACGCGTCTCCTTTCCCAAAAACCCATTCCCCGGGCTTGCTCCTCTCTACTTGCCTTTTGAGCCTCTCCGTGATCTCCTTGATTGAGGAGACGTCGAAGAGCTGAGTGTGCGCTAAGACGAGCCCCACCATTGCCGTGTGGAGGTGCGTATCGTTCAATCCGGGTAGGACAGTTCTACCTTTGAGGTTTATCACTTTGGTTTTTGGCCCTACGAGCTGCTCTATCTCCTCGTTGCTCCCGACAGCTATGAACCTCCCATCCTTGATGGCGACTGCTTCGGCTATCGAGAACTCCTCATCCACAGTCACGATCTTGCCGTTCGTTAAGGCCAGGTCCGGTGAGAGAACCTCTTCCTTAACCGGCATATTCCCCAATCTACACTTCTCCGAGCGTTTAAGGTTAACCTTTACCCTTGAGTCTCCCATACTTTAATCCGCAGTCTATGTAGTAAATTATGTTTTCCTTCACCTTCCTGCTTAAGGGGGTTGTCATCGGCATGGCTGTCGGGCACAGAATGAAGCCTCCCCCCGACGCTCCCTCCCTTATGGCTTTCTTGACCCAACGCTCTATATCAGGCTTGTCCCCAACCTCGAAGACCCGTTCCTCGATGTTCCCGATCAGCGTTACCTCGCTCCCAAGAATTCTCCTAGCTTCGTGCAGCTCCACATCCCCATCCGGGGGAGGCTCTAAAGGGTCCACGGCGTCGACCTTCATCTCCCTGAACGACGGCAAGACCTGCTTTACTTTCCCGTGTGAGTGGAGCCTGGCCATCCCTCCATAGCTGTGTAGGAGCTCAACCAGCTCCGCGTCATAAGGTAAGACGAGGCGGTCGAAGTCCCTCGGGCTTAGGAATGGTGGAGTTGCGTACTCAGGTCCAATGATTCGGTACAGGGTTACCGCTCCCATCTCCAGGAGGTGTCTCAGGTAGTTGCGGATTCGTTCTTGGAAGAGGTCCATCAGATCGAAGATTAGGCTTCTCCGCTTCATGTAGATTTTTAGGAACCTTGTTAAGCCGAAGAGCCCCACAGTTGAGCATAGGGCGTCTGCTACGTCGCCCATAGGTATCCCTGAGCCTCCAAGCTTCTTGTCGAGGGCGAAGAAGGAGTCTACCTCTGGACGCCAAGGCTCGTATGGTAGTGAGAATATCTTCTCCGCGTCCTCCGCACTTTTACATAGCCGCTCAACGGTCCAGCTCGTGTGGACGCCGTCATCCTCTCGAGTTATGGAATAGAGTCTCCCCCTCGGAGTCTCAATTATCGTTTTAGTGTATGTGGAGTTTCCCTCCCTCCACCTAACTCTCCTAACATTCTCCTCATCGACCACGCCATAGAACAGGACGGGCCTGTCAGACCTCGGAGACCAGAAATACATCTTATCCGTCTTTCCCTTAGCATAATCAAGTATCTCAACATACTCGGGATAATCATATATCCAGCTGTCGTCGAACTCGTACAGGGAGATCGGAACCCTGTCAGGCTCCATCCCCCTCAATACCCTTAGAAGCCTCTCACGAGAGTTCATCCCGCCAACTCATCTAAAGAATCACATTAATAAGCGTTTCACATCGGCGGTTCCCAATCGTTTAAAAGTAGGCTTCTTTTTCCAAATAAGAAGCTCTCTTAAAACTTGATTCTCTCAACTCATTCAATCCTATCGAAATATTTAGCTGACAATCTTCTCTACTTTATTTTCCCTCATTACGGCTATATGCAGAACGTCCCTCATATTCTCCGGGAAAGACGGGGAAGAACGAGACAACCACAGAGATCATCGTTCCCCGTGAAAGTATCCGGGAGGCCTTCCTGGGCTGGGACGACGTGCTGAGGAGGTGGAGGGACACGAGAGCGTGGATTCCACCGTTAAGGGTGAGATTCGAGGACGAGGGAAAACCCAAGACACTGTACATCTACGCCAAGAAAGAGGATGGAAAAGTCTACGGGAGAGAGAACAGGAGAATATATGAAGAATTGAGACTTGCCTGGAAGGTTAAGTCCCCTGAAAACCAGCGCTAGACTCACCCAGTTTAGGAGGGTTCATACCACAAGACTTCCACTTGAGCGGGAGGTTTAAGAGCCGAATCGACGTCTTGGGAGTTTTGAGAATATGCATTTTTGGCTGGTGATCTACGCAAACGGAGATACCCCTCTATATTTTTTGTGACGCCCTGGCTCACTAGTATGTTGAGAGAAGATAGAAGAACCCTTCAATACCGCTCTCAACACATCATTAAGAATAGCCAGCACAACGAAATTTTTTGTTGTCTGTTAAGAGGGTTATTCCATCTCGATCGTTGCTGGAGGTTTAGGTGTAACATCATAATATACTGTTGAAACCTTAGGGCATTTCTCTAGAATTGTTTCAGCGGTTTCTTCTAATGTACTCCATGGGATGGGTGAAACCTTTGCTGTGAGAAAGTCTTTGGTCTCCACCGCTCTTATCGCGATGACGTAGGGTTTCTTCACTTTTCGCTCCGCAACTGCGTAAAGCACCCGGGTAAATTGAGGCTTGCGGTTGATGATCGCTTCTTGAAGAGCGACAAGTTTGGGAACTTCAACTTCTAGGATTTCTCTTCCATCTTTACTGCAGTTCAAAGCCAGAATATCACCGTATACCCGAGATTCACCTCTAACTCCGGTTGCTCTATCTGCAAAAACTTTAACCTGAACCTGCCCTGTTTCCAAGTTAAGCATCTCGGAGGCTTGGCGGATGATTTCTTTAACATCGAGAGGCGGCACTTTCTCTTCGTCATCTATTATCGCTGCGAAATATTGACTCGGATTATACTTGGACAGTTTGTTCTCCGTTATCTTTGTCGCCTTTTTAAGAGTGGCTAGTTTATCCGGCCTTACTTCTCCGACGGTTCTTACTGAAAGTCCTGGTCCCGGGAAGGGTTGCCGCTCAGAAATCTCAGGAGGAATCTTCAGGTATCTTGCGACTTCCCTAACCTGCCACTTGAGGAGGCTAACTAAGGGTTCAACAACCTTGAAACCGTAGAGCTCACGGGTGTTTATTCCTACCTGCTCCAACACGTTATGTTGCGTTTTCACACCGCTTTTCGTCTCAATTATATCTGCAAGAATTGTTCCTTGAACCAAGTACCGAATTTTTTCACGCTTCGCTATTTCGCTCAGAGTCTCATAAAAAGTCTTTCTGAACGCTTTACGTTTCTCTTCAGCATCCCTTAACCCTCGAAGGGCATTTAAGAACCTTTCCTGAACACGTTCTATCCTCACTGGTAGGTTAAGCGGCGGTTTTGAAAGGACCCCTGCGACCCATTCCGGTTCGCCCATCCTCATAAATGCATCATCCAATATTACACATATGAGGTTTTCACCTATAGCCATATGAGTTAGCACTGCACATGTTGAACTGTCAACGCCCCCAGAAACAGCTATTAACGCCTTTTCACCGCCTACAACTTCTTCTATCTTTTCAATTTGAATCTGAACAAACTCCGCAGGATTAAAATCTTCCACCCCTATTTACTCCTCCACTGCTTAATCGATAACCCTTCTTCACTATTTGCTATTTAATCTTTCTGCGTGCTAAAACAGTTTAATTTTTCCGTAATGATCTACAGGTTATTCAAGCCATCGCCTTCTAAACTTACGGGCTTCTTCGTAACTTGAAGCGTCCGCTTCAAAGATTCTGAATCACATATGGTAGAGGGGTTATAGATGCTCCAGTTTAAACCGTTTTCTGTCCCCATATGATAATAGAGGCTGAATTAACCTTTTTACTTGATATTTTACGGAACCCGCATCCTTTCATGGCTTCTACAATTTCATCCTTTCGTGGAATGAGCCCGAGTCTCCTAAAATTTCTTATAAAGAATTCTTCACCTACAGTTTTGATTAGTATTCTTAAATCCCGGTCTACGCTTTCAAGCCCTTCCACAACATCAGTCACAAACCACCCTTGATTCCTCAAGATTCTGTATGCCTCGCTGAATAAGCCAGAAAAGCCGACGATATTCCCATATCCAGCCCAAGATTCAACGGCGTCAAACTGGTCATTGCGGAATGGAGAGTGGAGAGCATCGGCCGCGACTAAGTGGATATCCCGCTCGATACCGAAGATTCTGAACCTCCCTCTTACAGCCTTCAGATTTGTGTAAGAAATATCAATACTAAAGATTCGGGTACTCTTAAGATGCTCAGCTAGATATTGGAGCATATAGCCGTACCCAGTCCCTACGTCCAAAATAACATCAGACTTATCCAGCATGCCCATTCTGATAATCATATCAAAGAACTTCCGGTTCTCATTGAGTCGTCTTCGAAAGTGTTCACGTGCCCCCTTTATTGAGCCGAATCTATCCCGAAGAAAATTCTCAGAATCTTTGTACTCGCCCTCCTCTAACTCTTCTTGAGTGAGAACCGGTTCATCACAAGATACCTTTTTCGGTTTTATCTTGCCTTCAGCTATCATCTGAACCGCCTTTCTGGGATTAACTTGCTTAAGAGCCCATGTTAGCTCTTTGGATAACCAATCATAGGGTTTCACGCCCGGCGGAGTCAGAATAGGAATTCCACCTTGAATTGTATAGATATGCTCACATTTTTGACAGACGAGTCTTCCTTTTATAACCTCCCCGTTCGCCCTTCTCTCCTCATCTAATTCAAGGTCGCCTAAGCAGACCGGGCAAACAATATAGTTTAAGATAGACTTTATCAAGAGGATGCCTCCAAGGAACATGACGTTACTCAAGGTCTGTTAAATGGATATCCCCTTTTAAGAATTACTATTTGCATAACAAAGCATAGTAAAAAGATAGAAATAAACAAGCGATGGTAATTATTCACCAATTTGTTGAGATTAGACTAAAAACAAAAAGGTTTACACCCTCGTTCAAACCCTCGAATACTTGAAACCTTGATGGAAGAGTGTCACACCCATATACGAGTCCGTTCAGCGGAAAACGGTTGAGAGGACGCCTCAGCGGACTTCTATCGCTCCGAATGGGAGACTACAGAATAATCTACTAGGTATCAAAGGACCAAGTAGTAATCAGAACGGTCGGGCACCGCAGATCAATCTATGAAAAGATTCTTAATCTGTTTGTTTTGTTCTCTCTTCCTTTCTGGTCTCCCAAAAGGTTGCTTCGATTTCTTCCGGGGTGATCCTCTTTTCGAGGGTGCAAGCCATCGCTAAAACCGTCAGTAAAGCCATCTGTCCTTTCTCCGTTAACGAATAAATCCCCCGTTCCTTTGGTTCGATGTACTCAGCGAGGGCGAGTTCCTTCAGATGATGATATAGTTGTCCCCCTTCAAGGCCCGTTTCTCGACTTAGCTCCGAGGAACTTCTATCCCCCTTAATTAGTGTCTTCAGTATCAATATTCTCTGTTCACTGGAGAGTGGAGAAAGAAGTTTCGCTACCCTCTTTGGTGAGCATCTCAGGATGCTTTCAACGTCGTGGCCACTAAAATAACTCGATCTGATTTTTCCGTTTTTCTTTTGGATCCCGCCGAAGAATGCCATTCCCGCGTCAGGTTTATCAGGAAGTCGTTCCGCTAATACTCGAATTAGAGAATCTGATGGTTCAGGTGGACCGGGATAAGGCCCTAAAGATGTCTGTTCTCTTCTAGTTTTTAACTTCTCCACCTCTTTAGCAATCTTAGAAAGCTCCTTTCTAAGCTCTTTTAACTCATCTTCTAACCTCGACAAGGCCATCACCTTTTACAATTTTACATTATTCAATAGAAATATATAAGTGTTACTATTTTCTGTAATGTTGTAAATCAATGGTAGATCAAACGTTATTGGCGCCGGGGGTGGGATTTGAACCCACGCGGCCCGTTTGGGCCACAGGCTCTCCAGGCTTGAGCCCTCTCCATGCTGGTCTGCTCCCTACCGGACTTCCCGCCGTTTTTCGGCTCTAGGAGACCCCGGCGTTTATTCTTCTATCTTCTAGGTTTGAGTGGTTTGTTTTAAGGGTTGCGTTTCTCTCTGCTCTTCCACATCTTTGGGTATGTTCCTCTGGGCATTAGGACTCTCAGGTTTGTTGCTACGATACCGTGGTTCATCTCTAGGATCTGTTCTGTTGAGGCTGTAGCCTTTGCTATTGCTACAGCTTCCCCCTTCTGGGTCATTATCGCGACTTTCTCTTTAGGCTTTATCCCGGTCTCTAGAGATATCACGCCCGGGGCTGTTAGGTGGGCTCCGTGGCAGATCGCGTCTACGGCCGAGTCCCTGATGTATATCTTCGGTGTCAGTTTGAGGGCTCTCTCCATGGGTAGGATGAACTTTCTGAGGAGTCTGTCGTCTCCGCTCTCAACCCACCGGGAGTGTAGGTAGCATATCTCGTGGAGTGTGAAGGAGTCTTCGTCCTCAGTGAATGGCCCCGCCCTAGACCTTCTGAGCTCTTGCATGTGCGCCCCGCACCCGAGAACCTCACCTACGTCATGGATGAGTTTCCTTATGTAGGTCCCTGCCTCGCATCCGGTCTTGAAGAGGACGTTTCTCCCGTCGATCTCAAGTACATCTATGTAGTATACCTTTCTGACTCTGAGCCTCCTCTTGACAGACGCCCTCACAGGAGGCCTCTGGTAGATCAAGCCTTGAAACTCGTTTAGGGTCTCCCTTACGCGTTCCTCCGGCACGTGGGAGTGAAGCTTCATCACGCAGATGTACTCCTTGCCTGAGGTTAAGAGGACCTGTATTATTTTGGTCGCTTCGTTCAGGGCTGTCGGTAGCACGCCGGTTACCTTGGGGTCTCCCCGGCCAAATGTTTCTAGGCCTCTAGGGTCCCGCCGTGACCGGCGTGTCCAACCTTCAGGATGCGTTTAATCCATGATACAACCTCGTGACTTGAGGGTCCTGGAGGTTTATCTACGTTTATGATCCCGAACCTCAAGTGGTCCTCGATGGGTCTCTCCTCAGGTTTACATCCGTATCTCGGGTCGGTTTCGTCCTCAGACTTGAAGACGAGTTCACGTTTAGTTTCCCA
>LUCD01000092.1 GCA_001593925.1 Candidatus Bathyarchaeota archaeon B26-1 | reverse complement strand
ATGAAGGTCACGGACGACTGGCAGAACAATGGAACAACGTTGATAGAAACTCGGAGGCTCCTCTAGGAAGCAGGCCCCCACACCTTCCAATACATTGGATAAACATTAAAATTATCTTCTGACAACAAAGTTTGGGGAGAGACCGATGGATCTCTTCGAGGCCATAGAGTCTAGGAGAAGCATTCGAGCCTACACTGGTGAAGACGTCTCCGAAGAGGACGTTAGGAGGCTGATAGACGCAGCTCGGAAGGCTCCATCGGCTGGCAATATACAGCCGTGGGAGTTCATAGTTGTGAGAAAACCTGAGATCAAGAGGAAGCTGGCTTCAGCCGCCTTAAACCAGACATTCATCGAGGAGGCGCCCGTCGTCATAGTTGTCTGCGCTGACACGGAGAAGTCGTGGAGGGGGTATGGAAGCAGAGGAGCGGAACTTTACTGTATCCAAGACACGGCCGCCGCCATAGAGAACCTCCTCCTAGCCTCCTGCGCTTTAGGTTTAGGGGCATGCTGGGTCGGAGCCTTCCACGAGGAAGGAGTCAGGAAAGCTCTGGAGATTCCGGAAGGTGTGAGGCCTGTCGCGATCATCCCGGTTGGCCATCCAGCTGAGAGGCCTAAGCCGAGGCCTAAGCGTCCACTAGAAGAGATAATCCATTATGAAAGGTACTGAGAGGCTTCACGTTGGGGGAGGTTGGGAGGTTAGGGAAGGCCGCGGCGGTCATAGGCGGATTCCTGATCATGGTGGGGATGATCCTACTCGGAGTCTTCGCGTTGTCCATCTTCAACATGCTCGATCCGGATTTCCTCGTTGAAGAGGATGTCCAGACGATTCTTATGTGGGTTCTTCTGATCGTTGGGTTCCTTGATTTGGCGTCGGGGTTTATTCTTCTGAAGAGATAACGATCGGTTTGGAGAGGGTGCATGGGTGTCTGAGTCAGGCTTAAAGAGGGAGCTCGGCTTCTTAACCGCCACCCTTTTCGGGGTAGGTGGAACCTTGAGCGCGGGAAACTTCGTTATATTAGGCCACGCAGCTTCCCTAGCCGGGACGTCGCTCGTCATAATCGTCTTCTTGTGCGGGATAATAAGCATGCTGACCATGCTGAGTTACTGCGAACTGAGCACAGCCATCCCAAAGGCGGGTTCAGAGTACACATGGTCCAAGGTAGCGTTCGGAGGCTTCTTCTCCTTCCTGACAGGATGGTTTCAATGGACGAGCAACATCTTTTACGCTTCACTATCAGCTCTAGGCATAGCTTACATGATCTCTTACTTCTTTCCCCTCAACATCCCCCTGACAGCCGTTTCTATAATCTTAATCTTCACGTTGATCAATATCAGGGGAGTAAAAAGCGCAGCCATAGCCGAGACGTTTGTCACCTTGATCGTTATGGTTATGCTAGCCCTCTACGTTGCAGACGGGTGGACGTACAGCCTTAAACTGCAGGGGTTTGAGTTGAACGCACCGAATGGTTTATGGGGATGCTTCGCGGCCACAGCTTTCCTCTTTGAGCTGTATTTAGGAGCTGAGGCCATAGCTGTGGCGCAAGCCGAGATAAAGGACCCTGAGAGGGTAATACCGAGAGCCATGATCCTGTCTTCCCTTATCCTTATAGTCCTCTACACAAGCGTGGTATACGTTACGTTGAGGGTTGTTCCCATCGAGGTTCTTAAGGAGCAGACTTCGCCGATAGCCTTTGCGGCGGAGCTGGTTATGGGTAAGGCTGGAGCCATGCTGATCTCAGGGGTCATAATCATCGCTGGGCTCGCCGCCGTCAACAGCGCCATCATGGCTCAGTCGAGGATACTTTACGCCTTGAGCAGGGACAGATACTTACCGGGTGTTCTATCGGCTATTCACGGGAGGTTCCATAGCCCCCACGTAGCATCCCTCTTCAGTCTAATCTTTACGGTGGCCGTAACCCTTCTCGGAGCCGTGAACTTCGTCACATACTTGGTGAACTTCGGCTTCGTGATCGGCTTCGCCTTCGTGAACCTCAGCCTCATAAAGCTCAGAAAGAAGAAGCCTTGGATGAGGAGGCCTTTTAAATCGCCACTATTTCCCGTGGTTCCCTTAGCCGGAATCTCCATCTCGATAATCCTGTTATTGTTTCTGGATAAGGCGGCGCTCATAGTTGGGGGAGAATCTATAATGTTCGCTCTCTTAGCATATTACTTGAGGATGGTAGGTTACAGCCGTCTACGTTTAGCTGTGGGGGGAATCTCTTTGGGAACCGGGGTCTTCACGGCGTTCCTAGCATTCATGGCCGAGACGAGACTGGTCATGTTCGATCTACCCGGCCTGAAGGCTATTCCTCCAGCTTACATCCTGATCTCCGTTGCTTTCATCCAGGTTCTGGCTGGAATCCTGAACATTGTGCCTACTTCCCCGAAGAGTGGGCACCCAAAGAATGGAGGCGAAGATAATAAGGTTTAATATTCCCCAGATAGAAGAATGGGAGGCGAAGATGATTTGTTGAAAGGTTTGGAGAGGAAGTCCTCCGGCAACCTCTCTGAACCCCACCGCTGACAGATAATGTCCATAAAAGGGTGAACGGTGCATGGGGGTTAAGAGCGTCCTCGCGTCTCTCGTGGGTTTACTCCAGATACTTATAGGGGTTTCAGCCATAATCGCGGCTTACCTCATCTACTACAACCCGAGCTACTTCGAAGTTAGAACTCTCCTAGGCTTGAGGGGGGAGTACGTCGCCTTCTCCTTCCTCATACTCGGCGTGGTAGGTTTCTTCTCGATCATAAGTGGTATACTTGTTATACATGAATGGGCGTTCGCACGGGAAGGTTAGTTATGAGTAGGATCGAGATTAAGAGCGGGATCGGCCTCCCGTACAGCGTCATATTGGCGTTGAACGGAGCCTTCGGAATAGAGTTCTTTGTGCTTCTGGAGCACTCGACTTTCTTAGCCGGCCCCGCAGTTGTCCTCTCCCTCTTCCTCTGCGGAGTAATAACCATGATATCGCTCTTCAGCTACTGTGAGCTTGGAGCATCCATCTCCGAGGTCGGCGGCGAATATACCTTCGCTAAAGTTGCCTTCGGAGGGTTCACGTCTTTCCTAACGGGTTGGATGAGGTGGATAAGCTCCATAGCGACCATAGCGCTCTCAGCGGCTGGTTTCGCCCACTTCTTCGCTTACTTCTTCCCAGCGAACGCCACCCTAGTCACGATACTCTTAGTAGTCATCTTCACGTTCATAAGCGTCCGGGGAACGAAGGAGATCGACATAATAACCGTGATGACGTTCATACTGGTCTTCACATTACTTGTAATCATGGGTCTACCGAAGGTCCTTGAGACAGGGGGGCTTCAGAACTTTATGTCCCTCCGAACCTTCATGCCTAAAGGGATTCCGGGAGTCTTGGCCAGCATAATGTACTCCTTCAGCATGTTTGTTGGCGCCAGAGCTGTAGTTGCGGGGAGCCCTCAGATGATGAACCCTAAAAAGGACCTTCCTAAGGCCATCCTCTACTCAATAGCTATTATAACGGTCCTCTACTGTAGCGTAGCCTTCATCGTCGTTGGCCTTACACCCTTAAGCCAAAACCTCACCCAGCCTTTATTAACTTACGTAGCTGAGAACGTTATGGGACCCTTTGGAGGAGTACTGATGACCGTAGCCGGCCTCTCAGCCGCACTCATGTCCTTAACGACGACGATGATGGTTCAGAGGAGCATAATACGTGGGCTGAGCAGAGACGGCTACTTACCGAGTGTAATAGGCTCCTCAGAGAGCAGGGTTGGACGTTACCTTTCGGTTGGAGTCGGCTCGATCATAGCGATACTGCTCTTCATCACAGGGCTTATAGTCTTCATCGGCTACATATCTGGCTTCGCATCCCTCATGGTCTTCGCTTTAGTTAACCTATCATTGATCAAGCTTAGGAAGAAGAAGCCCCGTTTGGATAGACCCTTCAAGGCTCCTCTATACCCGTATACCCCAATCGTTGGGGCTGTGCTCTCGATACTGCTCATACTCTTCATTGAACGTTCAGCCCTCCTCCTAGGTTTGGAGTTCATCATAATAGCCATAATCATCTATCACTTGAAGATGGTTGGCTATCACCGTCTCCGCCTAGCGGTGGGAGGTGTAAATCTGGGAATAAGCGGCATCACGGCGTTGATCGCCTACATGTTCATGGAGGGGGAGATTTCCCTCCCCATCACAGAAATCTTCGGAGAGAACATTCCAAACCTCATAATCGCCGTCAGCCTAATCTTCTTCATATCTGGAATCCTTAACATAATCTCTAGAAAGAGAAGGGAGGCCTGATTGGAGATGCCTCGTTCCCGTGAAAGGAGGGAAAAGAAGGAACCTGCGGTTCGGCTTCCATACATCCCCTCCATGAAGGAACGCGACCTGATAGAGGAGACCATAGAGGATGAGAGAGCCCGGGTCTTCTCGTTTGCGAAGAGGATAGGCGACTCTATAAGCGGACTGATGATCATGATAGGAACCCTCTCAGTCTTGGCGGCCGCCCAGTACCTGTTCCATCTCTTCGAGGTTCCCGGGCTTCCAGAGGTTAAGGACCTGCTCACGCCGGAACTCGTCGTAATCGCGGCGGGCATACTTGGGATAATAAACATGATCTGCGGGTTCGTCCTTCTAGCGAAGAAGTAGAACCGTTAGAGAACGCGGATGGAGACTTGTTTTAGCGTATCCGAACCCGTCTGATTCGTCCAGCAAGATTATTCTGAGGAAACGGGTTCTGAGGAGCGTAGACGGCTCAGTAGTAAGAGTCTATTTGAGCCAGGGAGGGTAGCGTTGCCCCTCTAGGAGGGAGCTGAATGTCTCCCTCTCCCTGATGAGGGCGTACTCTCCATCTTTGACGATGACCTCGGCGCATCTAGGCCTAGAGTTGTACTGGGAACTCATGGAGTACCCGTAGGCTCCAGCGTTGAGCACGGCGATCAAGTCGCCCTCCTGAACCTTCGGGAGCCTCCTATCTTTGGCCAGTATGTCTCCTGACTCGCAGATCGGCCCCACAACCGTGTATGTCTCCTCTTCAGGTTCGTCCAGCCTGTTCGCGACCACGATGGGGTGGTAGGACCCGTACATGGCAGGCCTTATGAGGGTGTTGAAACCCGCGTCTACTCCGAGGAACCTCCTGAAGGGTGTAACCTTAACCGTGTTAACCCTTGTAAGCAGGACTCCCGCGTCGCAGACTATGTATCTCCCCGGCTCAACGTAGAGGGTGGGCTCCCCTAAACCGTACTCCTTAACCCTCTTCAGGTAGAGGTCTGCAAGGTTCCTAGCCAAGGCCTCTATGTTCAACTCCTCTTCTTCAGGCCGGTAGGGAACCCCGAAACCTCCGCCGATGTCTATGAACTCGAACTCTACGCCCACCTTCTCGTGGACTCGACCTGCTATCCTCAGGAGATTTTCAGTGGCCACTATGAAGGGTTCTACGGAGAGTATGCCTGAGCCTATATGCATCTGGATTCCGAAACGTTCCACGCCGGCGTCTACGGCCATGCGGTACGCATCAACCACATCTTCTTCCCATATCCCAAACTTCGACTCTCTCCCAGCCGTTACAACGTGCTCGTGGTGTCCAGCCCCAACCTCCGGGTTAACCCTGACCGATATGACCTCGGGAATCGAGATTTTGAGGAGCCTCCTGAGCTGGGAGAGCGAGTCCACATTGATCGTCACCCCGGATTCTAGGAGGAACTCCAGCTCGTCGTCTCTTACGCTGGTCCCGGTGTAGAGGATTCTCTCCGGCTTGAACCCGGCTTTCAAGGCTAGGAAGACCTCTCCGGGGCTGACTGTGTCTAGGCATGAACCCTCCTCCTCAAGTATCTTCAAGACTGAGAGGTTCGTATTCGCCTTGGCCGAGTAGTAGACCTTTACCTCTCCGCAGTATCTCGATAGAGTCCCGTATATGCGGCGGTAGTTCTCCCTTATCCTCCGCTCGCTCATAACGTAGAGAGGCGTATCGAACTCTACGGCGAGCTCCACGGTTGAGACCCCGTCTACATATAGGGTTCCTTCCCTATTCTCCAGTATCGTA
>LUCD01000091.1 GCA_001593925.1 Candidatus Bathyarchaeota archaeon B26-1 | reverse complement strand
GGGTCATCGACTATCGCTTGGCGGATGCTTATGTTCCTGTCGGCTAGGAGCGAGGCTGAACGTGCGAGTATACCTGGAAGCCTCGCGTCTTCTGGAGTTATCTCGACAACCCCTAAGTTGAGGTGCCTCGCGATCTCCTTTAAAGAGGTTCCAGCCGACCTTATCCCCTTGAATATCCTCCGCAGCTCCTCGTTACTCTCGATCATCTCTATCGTCTTCATGACTGTTCTCCTATCAACCCCGGCCGCACGGCTTATCCCGGCTATGGGGACAGGTATCTCGTTGCAGTAAACCTTCCCATCCCTTATGCTCAGACCGTTCTTCACAAGAATCCTAGCGACAGAGAGGCGTTCCGGATAATCCTTCAGGAATTCCGATATTCTCTTCCACAAAAATGTGCACCCAAGACCATTTTATGACCCTAGAGACTTATAAAGTTGTAGTCTAAGCTGGATGCGACGCGTTGATCGGGCAATAGTTGAAGGGTAGCGTAGACCAAAAAGGGAGGATTTGGAGGCTCAAGTTAAATTTAAGCCTCCCTCAACAAAGACTTAGCATCTACAGGTATCTCTTAAGTTCATTCAGCCATGGATAGAGACTTCTCAGCCTCTGCATAGCCTCTTCGACCTTCTCTTTTGGATACTCGTATGGGCTTAGCTTTCCGCTGAGGTAGTCGTCGTAGGCTTGCATGTCGAAGTGGCCGTGGCCGCACAAGAGGAAGAGGATGACCTTCTCCTCACCCGTCTCTCTACACCTCAAAGCCTCGTCTATTGCTCCCTTTATCGCGTGAGCCGGCTCTGGAGCAGGGACTATCCCCTCAGTCCTAATGAAGAGCTTAGCCGCGTCGAATACATCCAGCTGGTTGTAGGCCTTCGTCTCAACCTTCTTCTCCGAGACCAGCAGACTTATGGTGGGAGCTATCCCGTGGTAGCGTAGACCGCCCGCGTGGATCGGTGGAGGTATAAAATCGTGACCGAGGGTGTGCATGGGAACTAGAGGAGTCAACCTCGCCGTGTCTCCATGGTCGTACGTGTATTCTCCCCTAGTGACGGAGGGGCAAGCCGTCGCTTCGACGGCTACAAACCTCGTATCCTTCTCAGCCTTCCCAGAGACCTTGTCGTAGTAGAAGGGCCAGAAGAGCCCGGAGAAGCTGCTCCCTCCACCTATACACCCATAGATCACGTCCGGATAATCGTCCACGGCTTCCAGCTGTTTCTTTGCTTCGAGCCCCACAACCGTCTGATGGAGTAGGACGTGGTTGAAGACACTGCCTATGCCGTAGTTTGTATCTTCATGTGTGAGGGCGTCCTCAACTGCTTCGCTTATGGCAATCCCTAAGCTACCCGGGTTGTCAGGGTCCTCCTTCAGAATCCTTCTCCCGCTCTCCGTCTGATCGCTTGGGCTCGGGTAGACGTTTGCCCCGAAGGCCTCCATCATGACTCTCCTGTAAGGCTTCTGTTGGTAACTCACCTTAACCATGTAGATGGTGCATCTCAACCCGAACATCATACAGCCGAAGGCGAGGGCGGAACCCCACTGTCCAGCCCCAGTCTCGGTGGCTAAACGTTCTATGCCCTCCTTCATGTTGTAGTAGGCTTGGGCGACAGCTGTGTTGGGTTTGTGGCTTCCCGGAGGACTTACACCCTCATATTTGTAGTAGATTTTAGCCGGGGTCTTAAGGGCCTTCTCCAGTCGCGTAGCCCTGAAGAGGGGGGTCGGCCTCCAGAGCCTATAGACCTCCCTGACCTCTTCGGGGATGTCTATCCACCTATCCTTACTTACCTCCTGGGCGATGATCGCTTTCGGGTATATTTTCGGGACGATCCCGACTCCGGGCGCCTTAGTCTCCGGGTCTATGAAGGGCGGTAGCGGTCTGGGTAGGTCGGGCAGTATGGAGTACCAACGTTTCGGCACGTCCTCCTCGCTTAATAGTATCTTTTTTGCCGCCATATCGTTTCACCGGTTTGGGTTGCATGTTAGGTTATATATTGCGCCTACATGACGTATTTAAATCTTTTGTGATCAAAAATGTTCATGGAAGCGCAATGATAACCGATGGAATGAAAGCGCGTCCGGCAACAGCCGTGAAGACGCTCAAAGAGGAACGGCGGAGTAACGTTACACATAAATGTGATAATTCCCTCTGCTTTATATTCTAAGAGCATGCGGTGAGGTTGCGCTCTCTAGAGGGACACTCTCATGCCCATGAAACTACAAAAGTTCGAGACTGACGAGCAGCTTAAGATCGAGAGAATCATGTATGCAAGAAGGTACTCCCTAACCCTCGACAAGAGAAGATGCGTCGTCTGCGAACTCTGCGAGGCCGTGTGTCCCAGAGAAGCGATCCGCGTGGTCAAGCCAGAAGACGGAGAACAAGCACCCCCAAGACTTGAGATCGATGTAGAACTCTGTCAGTACTGCGGAATCTGCAACGCCGTCTGCCCCTTCGGAGCTTTGGAGCTGAAGATAAACGGGGAGAAAACCATACCTGTCGTCAAGTTCGAGAGTTTCCCCAGGCTCATCCGGGATATAAAGATCGACGCCGAGAAATGCCCTGTCGGATGCACAGTTTGCATGGATACATGTCCACTTAAACTCATCACGGTCAAGGTTGTAGACGAAGAAGGCAGACCCGTCGAGAACGTCGATCTATACCCGGAGAAGGAACGGCTTAAAGTAACAGTTGAAATCGAGAAGGAATACTGCCCGGTCTGCCGCTTATGCGAGTATAAATGTCCATACGACGCCATCCACACCCAGAAGATCATCTATGGGCATATAAGCGTGAAGAATGAGCTCTGCCCCGAAGG
Source organism: Candidatus Bathyarchaeota archaeon B26-1 (assembly GCA_001593925.1). Classification (GTDB taxonomy): domain Archaea; phylum Thermoproteota; class Bathyarchaeia; order Bathyarchaeales; family B26-1; genus B26-1. The sequence continues at coordinate 4,978 of LUCD01000091.1, read as the reverse complement.
ATGCCGGGAATGCGTGGAGGCCTGCCCCATCCCCGAAGCATTACAAATATCCGAGGATGGAAGGGTTGTGGCGAACGACCTCTTCTGCGTCTACTGCGGCGCATGCCGGATAGTCTGCCCGGTTGAAGGAGCAATAAGCCTCGAGAGAACGGTGATACGTCATACACCAGTCCATTCCGGAGCGTGGAACAAGGCGTTGGAGAAGCTGACCTCAACGAAGGGGATGGCGAAGGAGCTCAGGAGTAGAGCCTTAATCAAGGTTAAAGAGTCGGTTGAGAGGAGGCTCGCCTAGGAGGTCGACCCAAGATGAGTGGGGAAGAACCTAGAATCGGAGTCTTCGTCTGCCACTGCGGCTTGAACATAGCCGGAGTCATCGACGTGGAGGAGGTCACAGAGTACGCTAAAACCCTGCCCAACGTCGTCTATGCTGTTCACAACCGCTACACCTGTTCAGACCCGGGTCAAGACGAGATCAGGAAGGCCATAAAGGAGCATAACCTCAACAGGGTTGTCGTCGCGGCCTGCTCACCCCGCCTCCACGAACCGACCTTCCGGAGATGCGTGGCTGAAGCCGGCCTAAACCCCTACCTCTTCGAGATGGCGAACATAAGGGAGTTCTCTTCATGGTGCCATCCAAGCACGCCGAGAGAGGCGACGGAGAAGGCGAAAGACCTTGTGAGGATGGCAGTCGCCAAGGCTAGGCTCCTAGCACCCCTAAAACCACTAAAGGTCCCGGTCACACGGAGAGCCCTAGTCTTGGGCGGCGGAATAGCCGGCATAAACGCGGCTCTAGACCTAGCTGAGATGGGTTTCAAAGTCTACCTTGTCGAGAAGAAGGAGAGTATAGGGGGCCACATGGCCCAGCTCGACAAGACGTTCCCAACCCTAGACTGTTCCATCTGCATAGAGGGGCCGCGCATGGTCGACGTCGCCCGCCACCCGAACATCGAGATAATCTCCTACGCGGACCTCTTGAGCGTCGAGGGGTACGTTGGAAACTTCAAGGTTAAGGTTAGGAAGAACCCGCGTTACGTGATCGCGGAGAACTGTACGGGATGCGGCGAGTGCCGAGATGTCTGCCCAATAGAGTTCCCGAACGAGTGGGACATGAACATGGGTGTGAGGAGGGCGATCGACATCCCCTTCGCCCAGGCGGTTCCACTAATATACACGATCAACCGCGACCACTGCATAGAGTGTTACAAGTGTGTGGACGCCTGTGGAGCCCGGCAAGCTATAGACTTCAGCCAAGAACCTGAAGAGGTCGAACTCGAGGTCGGAGCCATAATCGTAGCAACCGGATACGACATATACATCCCTGAGGAAGGCAACCTCTACGGCTACGGCAGATACAGCAACGTCATAACGGCGTTAGAGTTCGAGCGGCTCATCTTGGCGGCCGGCCCGACGGGAGGCCACGTCATTAGGGCTTCGGACGGAAAGAGGCCTAAGAGTGTGGCTCTGATCCAGTGCGTCGGGTCGAGGGACATAAACAAATACGAATATTGTTCAGGCTTCTGTTGCATGTACACCCTGAAACACGCGATCCAGCTTAAGGAGCATTACGGCCGCGAGGTCGAGGTCTACGTCTTCTACATGGATATGAGGAGCAACTTCAAAGGCTACGAGGAGTTCTACCGCAGGGCCAGGGAGATGGGGGTCACGTTCATACGTGGAAGGGTCTCAAGCGTGATTGAAGACCCTGAGACGAAGAACCTCATCGTGAGGGTCGAGGACATAGCCCTTGGAGAACCCGTCGAGGTTGAGGTTGAACTCGTAGTGTTGGCCACGGCGGCTATCCCCAGCAAGGGCTCAGACGAGATAAGCCGAATCTTGAACATATCCCGTGGGGCAGACGGGTTCTTCATGGAGAGCCACCCAAAACTGAAACCCATAGACACCCCCGTCGACGGCATCTTCTTGGCGGGCGCGTGTCAAGGCCCGAAGGACATACCTTACAGCGTCTCGCAGGGATGCGGGGCCGCCGCCAGAGCCGCAACAATCCTCTCTAAAGAGGAGTGGGAGATCGAGCCAATAATAGCCGTCGTAGACCCGACGAAATGTAGAAACGTGAAGGTTAAGTGCGGAATCTGCGCGACAAAATGTCCCTATGGAGCCATAAAGGCTCCTCAAGGCCAGCCGGCTCAAGTCATAACGGCCATGTGCCACGGCTGTGGGACATGCGCGGCGGAGTGCCCGGCCGACGCAATAACGCAGATGCACTTCACGGACGCCCAGATATTCGCCCAGATAAGGGCGGCTCTGGAGGAGAACCCGGAGGACAAGATTCTGGGTTTCCTCTGTAACTGGTGCAGCTACGCCGGGGCAGACTTGGCTGGAACCAGCCGGTTTGAGTATCCTCCTACCCTCAGGCCGATAAGGGTCATGTGTTCAGGGCGGGTTGACAGGGACTTCGTCTTGGAGGCCTTCAGGCTTGGAGCCGGCATGGTTCTTGTAGCGGCCTGCCACCTCCCATACGACTGCCATTATATTTCGGGGAACTGGAGGATGAAGGAGAGGATGGAGGTTCTAGCTAGGATGCTTACCAAACTTGGGTTGAGTCCTGAGAGGTTCAGGGTCGACTACATTTCAGCCGCCGAGGGAGTCAAGTTCGCCGAGCTGATAACCGAGATGACGAGGAAACTGAAGGAGCTGGGCCGTGAAAGGATCGTGGCCGAGAACCAGAAGCTCAAACCCGTGTTGGAGAGGATGCTGTCGCGGAAGAGGAGGGCCAAAACGGGAAGCTAACGGCTTCCAAACGCATTCTCTTCAGAAACGAATAAATTGTAGGACTGTGTAAGTGGGTTTGTAGGTGGTTGACGTGGCGATCAAGGCCTACGTGCTCTTTAAAGTGAGCTCCGGAGCCGAGAGGGAGATATGCCGTAAGATATCGGACCTCGACGAGGTTCTCGAGGCAAGCATAATCTACGGCGAGTACGACCTCATAGCGAAGGTGAAGGCCAACGACCTCTCCCAACTCGAGTCCTTCCTGACCGAGAAGATGAGGTCCCTACCAAGCGTGATCCTAACATCCACGATGATCGTGGCGAGGGAGTACAAGGGGAAGTCTGAGAGAAACCGGATAAACGCGGCGAACCTCAGGAAGAAGAGTTAAGCCTAGTCTCAGCATTCCACCCCTTTTCTACTGTTACTTACCAAAATCCAATTTGACGACGTTTCCCTGTAAGGGAGCGCCTATAGACTCCGCGACCAACCTACATTTTACTCTCAATATGTAACACAGACCGGCGTGGAGATGGCTGGTTCAACCTCGGGTATACTCTCGTAGTAGCCTTGCCCCTTGGCTATTATAAGGTCCGCTTCTTCTAGGAGGGCTCTAAACCTCTCCGAGGTCCCCTCCATCTCTAGGCCTACGTAGTCGTTTCCGGTGGTGACCACCTCAACTACGCTCGTTAAGCCGACCTCTTCGGCGTCCTCCATGGTTGCGTCGTTCAGGACGGGGCCCTCCTTCACCACCGCCCACAACTTCAAAGGGTATCTATCAACGATCAGCTCGATCAGGAGTCTATCGAACGCTATCTCGCCAGCGTTGTCGAGGAGGTACAGCACCCTCCTAGACTTGGAGAGCAGACTCATCAGCTTCTCCGTGTCGTCTATGGAGAGTGTTCCGCCTAAACACTCGATTAGGGAACGGTCAAGGAGGCTCATCGACGGCTTGTAGCCCTCAACCTCGAAGTCTATGGTGTTCCCGCAGATCGCCGCCATAACCGCCTTGCGGAAGGCCTCCTCAAAACTTTCAGAGTCCTCGATCATCCTCCTGACGGTTGGGAGAACCCTCATGGCAACCCTGTTCGAGAGAACCTTAACTGGACGGAAGGGGTCAGGGTTACCGGTGACCCTCCTAGCGATCCTACAGACCTCGGTGTGGAGCTCAGCTGGAGTGAAACGATCGACCCTCCCGATCGTGGAGAGCCAACGAACAACCTCCATAACGACCTCGCCCTGTAAATCCTCGTCCCCAGTAGACCTCAGAGCCACATCGTAGGCCGCACGGACCGTGCAAGGCACACACAAGAGGTTGCCCCTCAACCCTTCCTCAGCCCCTACCCTACAGCTGCAAAGGGAATCTTTTAATTCTTTACCCAACCGCTTAAATCAAAAAGTTTAATACAGCTCCAAAACGAAGATTTCAGAGTGTAAGTGGGCGCGGGGGTGTCCGAGCCGGGTCAAAGGAGGTAGGCTTAGGACCTACTGGCGTAGGCCTGCGTGGGTTCAAATCCCACCCCCCGCATCATCTGTGAACCTACCTACCTTACGGAGACGGCCATAAACTATATGATTTATCTTGGAAAGCAGGGTTAGCAGAGTCCACTATAAAGGGTTTAACTAGGAAGCTGGCTAGGATAGCCGGAAACATAAACCTTAACGACCCAGACAAAGTTATGCTTCTGCAAACGTGGCAGATTATAAAAATTGTTGAGACGGATTAAAAAGAAGGAATGCGGTTAATTTTGCCATAGTTGACAATTTTTAGCTTTCTCTTTTTATAAGGGAGTTTCGCCAGTACCTGCACACCAGCGGAGCGACCGGGTTATGGCATGTAACCCTATCCTTAACCACAAGCGTCGTTACTGGAGCCTTAGAAAACCTTGAGAAGAGTATGTCGTGTCCCATGCAGAGCCCCATGAGGATGTTCAACTCGGTTCCAACGTGGTTCAGAACCATGGCTTGGCCGACTGGGTTGCAGCCTCCCTCAACCGTGCACGCGACGCTGTTCACCTCAAACCCGTGGCTCTCCAAGATGCGGCAGAGAACTCGAGTTTCCTCACGTAGCCCTACGCAGAAGGCGACGCCGATCTTGCGGATACCCATCTGCTTAGAGAACTCTATGAGCTCCCTGACCCGCGGCCACTTACCGTGCCCTTCACTCCCAACGACCCTAGCGGTCTCCTCGACCTTCTTTACGAATGGGTCGGAAACGCGTATCTTCCCGGCCTCGTCGAGGGCCTCTCTTGCG
>LUCD01000090.1:6188-9125 GCA_001593925.1 Candidatus Bathyarchaeota archaeon B26-1 | reverse complement strand
TACCTCTCCCTCAGTATCGCCTCCCTCCTCTCCAGAGAGTAAACCTTGACGTATCTCTTGCCCGCTCTCACCCTGTCTCCGGACGGGTCCTCCAAGTAACGTAGGTAAGCCACTACCCTTTCCCTCGGATGGACCAAGCCTTTAACGTCGAAGATGAGGCCCTCAAGGGTCTCGATGAAGTCTCCTTCCCGGGCTTTCATCATGGATCACTAAAACTTTAATCCGCATAGCAGGGCTATCATGAGCACGTTTGCGGTTAGGTCGGCGGTCGTCCCCGGGTTATAGTCGCTCCCAAGGCTCTGTAGCTCCTCGTCGAACCTCCAGAGTTGCAGTGCGCCCTCACTCGTCGTCAATCCCCCCTCGCTCAGAATCTGCCCAGCGGTCTCCGATATCCACATGGTCTCCTTTACACCGACCTCGACCGCCTTCTCTACGTTGTTCACGGTTTTAAGCCCAACCTTCCTCGCGATGAAGGTGTCCGGAACCTCTGAGAGTATCCCAAGAAACGTATGGACGGTCGCTACGTTTATGTCGCCGGTCAGCTCGAAGGTCTCGGTGAAGATTTTATACCCGATCTTGAAGGAGACCTCCATACCGGTCGCCAGCTCCCTCGCCACAGTATCGTAATGCGAAGACCTCTCCATAACCTCAAAGAGCGTGATCTCCTCCCTCAAGATCGTTTCCTTAGCCTGCTCGTCGAAGAGGTCGGGAACCTCCCCGTCGCTTAGGCTCCCCAAAACTTGAGGTGAACTCGCCATCCTTATAGCTTCGTAGACCTCAACAGCGTCCATCGGGGTTGTGGACAACATAACCTCCTCAAGGCTCTCCCGGAGGGACTCCGGAGATAACTTTCCAGCCTCAACGTAAGCCTTCGCCGCGGCCACGGCTAGGGGGATGAAGAGGAGGGAGACCCCTAGGTGGGTGTTGCCCCCCTTATGGGCGTTACGTACGTCGGAGACCGCCTTCTTCACGAGTCCACCTAGACCTATCTCCGAGAAGCCGATCCTACCCTCAGCCGCCATGAGACCTTTAGAAGCGGCCTCTCCAACGGAGAAGCCTAACGCTACGGAGCCCGCGAGGAAATGTTCATAACGGGCGTTCCCGCGGTCTCTCGTCCTATGGACGTTACCGGGCTTCGGCCAGCCGCTAACCTCAAGTATGGCCGCCAGCTGAGCCGAAGACCTCACATGCTCGACTAGATTCTTGAACCTCAACGGTATTCTCCTCTCGTCTCTTCGTCTGGAAGAACCGTCCGCCGCGAGCACAAATTTCAGACATCTACGTAATAACCTTTCTTGTCGGGTGAAGTGTTCCGGGAGGCTAGCATCCTCTCCGACCTACGGAGCACGTCATCGGCTACCTCCCGAAACGCAGGGTTCCTACTGCTGTGATAGACTATCTCCCTGAAGATTCTTATCTTTCTCATCAGCCTCTCCCTTTCACGGGGCTCCTTAGAGGAGGAGAGCCTCGTGTAGGAGATTAGAGCCTCGATTATGGCCGGGCCTACGCGGCTGTAAACCCTAACGGTTCTGTCCGGCGCTTCTACGAGAACGGGCTCCAGAAGAACCGAGATGTAACTCTCATGATGCGTGAGGCCGCGGATGAAGCACTCCACGTAGGCGTCGCATCCCCTTATTCGGGGGGAAGACACGAGTTCAGCCGGGCAGTATGACAGCTCATCCTTCTTGAAGATCGCGTTGTAGAAGAGCAGGGGATCGCTAGTCACGTTTAAGACGCAGTCCTCAGCCCCCTCAACGATCAGCTCATAAGTCTTTCCAGTCCTGTAAACCTTCAGGCGGAGCCTACAACCTCCATGCAAGAGGATCCCCATAGGCGCCGAGTTAACAGCATCTCCGAGGCTGACGGTGAGAATTACCTCGCCGTACGTAGACTCTGAGAAACCTAGGTCCTCCAACTTCATTGCGGGATGCTCCTCCCTTCTCAGCCACCAGTTAACACTTTAATCCCCACCTAAATAAAAGGAGGGCTTTCATAACCTACGACTGAAAACCAATAATAAACAGAAAACGAAATATCTGGTTGCTCCCTTAACCCTTCAGGATGCGGAGTTGCGCCGGTTGGTACCGCTCAGTCTCTGGCTGGATAAATACTTAGAGATCGCGAGGGTCATGAACTACGATGTGGCGCGCGACAGGGCGGCCGCGGAGAACCTTGCGGAGATTCTTAAGGCGCGTTCCATAGAGCCTCCCCTAGACGACCTGAAGAGACTTCTCTTCAGGAGGGCCGTTATGGTGTTTGGGGCGGGCCCAACCCTAGACCGGCACGTCGACCGTTTGAGGCGTACTTTCCCCGAGGCCTTCAGGTGGTTCACGCTCACCTCGGCGGACGGAGCGACGGGAGCCCTCATAGAGAGGGGGATAACCCCGCACATCGTGGTTACGGATTTGGATGGCGACTTAGACTCCATACTCTCGGCGGCGAGGGGAGGCTCACTGATCGTCGTTCACGCCCACGGGGACAACGTGGAGAAGATAGCCAGCTACATGGGGAGAATCCTCTCCGCGACGAGGAGGGTCCTCGGAACGACGCAGGTCGAGCCGGTGCCGCCTCTCCAGAACTTCGGAGGCTTCACCGACGGGGACAGAGCGGTCTTCATGGCGTCCAGCCACGGAGCATCCCAGATAGTCATGGTGGGCATGGACTTCGGCGAGGTTGTGGGCAGAAGGTCGAAGCCTTGGCTGAGACGCAACGTAGCCGCTAAGGGAGACAAACTGAAGAAGTTGAAGATAGCCCATGATCTTGTCTCCTGGCTTGCGGTGAACTTCAACCCGAGAATCTACACGGTCTCGAGCAGGGCGCCTCCGGGAACCACGAGGATACGCATAGAAAACCTTGAGGAGATCGTTAGGTGTCAACCTTGAAGAGGGTTCTCTGGTGTATAACCGGCGCGGGAGGCCACCTACGCGACGTATTCCA
>LUCD01000090.1:0-6182 GCA_001593925.1 Candidatus Bathyarchaeota archaeon B26-1 | reverse complement strand
CCTTAGGAGGGCTGGCGGTTTCGAGCTTGGGGTAGCCCTCTCGAGAGCCGGTGAGGAAGTCGCTAGGATATACGGCGTGCTCGACCGGCTGGACACGGTTGCTTCCGGCGGGAGGTATGGGGGCGTATATAAGAGGGCTACGTGGAGCGGGGTAACGGAGGACGGTGTCCCGTTGGGGGGGAGGGTCAGCCTGCGCCGATACGATGTGGTGATCGTTGCTCCAGCATCCTCCAACACCGTAGCAAAGATCGTTCACGGAGTCTCCGACACCTTACCGACGATCGTGGTCAGCCAAGCGTTGAAGTCTAGGGTACCGGTCTTGATTCTCCCAGCCGATCAAGAAGAGACCGTTACAACCCTACCCTGTCGCATAGATAACTCGGCGTGCACATACTGCCTCCGTTGCGTAGAAGCCTGCCCCCACAACGCAGTATACGATCTCCCGCAGGAGAAGGAGGTAAGGATCGACTATAACCGGTGTAGGGGATGTGAGGAATGTGCGGCCGTTTGCAGGCCGGGAGCCATCAGATGCTGGGAGAAGGTAACCGTCACACCTAGCCCCATAGACCTAGAGAACGTGGAGAGACTCAGGAAGGTTCAAGTTCGTGTCGTGAGGCGCGTCGACGAACTCGTCGAGGAGCTGAGGCGTCTACTGGGCCTTTAAGAGTTTGGGGTTTCTCACGCTCTCCACGTAGGCCTTTGTTAGCCATTCCTTGGCGGAGCTCAGCCTTGGATGGAAGACCCAGTCTAAAACTGTTCCGCGAGCCTCTGTTATCCGCATGTGCTCGATCAGGTTTCTGAAGGGCCCTCCGGCCACGCCGTCTCCGACTATGGCGTACCCTTGAGCTGCCTCCTTCGACGCCTCAGCCCCCGGAAGCGTCCCTAGGCTTCTTACGGGAGCTATCTTGGAGAGCCTCTCCTCAACCAGCCTCCTCAACCTCGGGCTCCTAGAGTATCTGCCTGAGAGGAGGATCTCCCTGACGGCGTCGGGTGGGGCTAGGCTCTTCACCGACTTCTCGACGCCGTCGAGCATGGCTTCAACAGCTGTCAGGTATGGTTCCTCTCCCCGTTCATACCCGTCGAGAACATCGTCCATGCTTGGTCTACCGCAGATTTCGGCTACTCCTCCGTGGAACACGTCGCTCCGAACCCATTCCCGTCCCATGACCGCTATCTCCGCGTCTATCGGCCCGATCGTTAGGAAGCCCGTCTGGACCAGCGTGCCGCCGAGGCCGTCGACGATCACGCCTTTATCTACGGATATGGCGGCGTTGTATCCGAAGCCCAGCTCGACCAAGATGAAGTTCACGTCCTCATAGTTTATGCCGTACCTCTCGGATTGGTCGAATACCCCTAACACGGCTGAAGCCATCTTGTCAGCCGTTCCCATATCCAGCTTGTTGACCTTCCTGTAAGGGGGTATCGTTGGCAGGAGAATACAGGAGGGTATATAACATACTGGAAGCCGGCTACGCCAGAGCTCGACTACTACCTTCGTTATAGCCTCGTACACCCGTATACCCAGCTCCCCAAGCTTTACCCCAAATGTTAGGTCCTCCCTCCTCGTTAGGAGGAGAACCTCCAAGGCGAACCTGTAGGGGTCGACTATCTCTTGGTTGAAGGTGAGGGGAACTCCGTAGCCTGAAGGTCCAGCTATTATATCGACTGGACCGGCGGCCTCGACCGCCTCAACCAGAGAATCCGGCTTCTCAGCCACCCTAACGGTGTCTATGCTCCTTTCCCACACCACGCGGCCGTCCTCGACGACCACCAAGTCGAAGCTCCGAGTACCCGGGTCGACGCCTAAAGCCCTCATTCTCCAGGAACCTCCAAAATGTCCGCGGTCTAATCAGTCTCCTCCCGTTTGGACTGGAGTTCCCTTAGAACCTCACTTACCGTCGCCCGCTTACATGCGTAAGCGTTGAAGGGATGCACACTCTCATAGCTCTCTCCCTCGATGAAAACTTCCGTATTTTGGGGGAAGCCTTCCCGATGCAGCTTGTCCGCCACAAGGAAGAAGGCGTGGCGGATCACGTCCTCGATGAACCTCGGATTCCTGAAGGCGGCCCGGATAAGTTCGTATTCTCCCCTCCTTTTGAGGAGGCTCAGCGTCGGCGCGGAGAAGGCGTTTACAGCCGCGTCCACGAGCCAATCGACTGGCGTGGGTGAACCAAGCGTTCTAACATTGATGGAGAGTCTTGTCCGCTGTGTGTGGCTGAGCCCGTCCTCCGGATTGACCCCTTTAAGGCTTGAGTAGAAGGCTTGGACGCAGGGGCAAACCGTCATCCCTTCTAGGCTTATGCTTGTGCTCCACTCGACTCCGCGGCCTCTCCGAGCCGAGACGATAAACGTAACGTCAACGGCTTCGGGGGATTTGTTCGCCGCGTTTATTTCGAAGTATTGGGTGGTCTCCGCCCTTATCTCCGCCCTCTCGGCGTATGGATGCTTCGAGAGGAGAGCCTTACACATGCTTTCGAGAATCTCCTCGAGGCTCTTGAAACTCGTTCGCTTCTCTCCTTCTAGGGTCTCGAGCATCGCCTCTATCATCCTCGACATGTGTACGCCTCTGCGGTCTCCGGGCAGGTCTACGAAGGCGTCCAGCTTGACGTTGTAGGAGAGTGAGCCTTTGGAGTCGGGGATTAAGACTCTCCTACGGACACCTTTGACGCCGACCTTCTCTATGGCTAAGGGTAGGAGAGGCTTCTCGTTCTGCACGTCCCCCGGGGTTTCGTTCGTCAAGCCGATTCCACCTAGATACCGAGAAAATGGGAGTTATGCTTTTTAAGAGCTTCGAGTAGCATACGCCGGGGAGAGTGGAGGTTAAAGGATGAGGGTGGGCGTCGAAGGCTTCACTTTCAACTCAGCCCACTACACGAAGGGCTCATCGGAGAGATGCCTGAACATTCACGGCCACACTTTCAGCTTATGCGTGGAGGTTGAAGGTGAGGTCGACGCGGAGACGGGCATGGTCATAGACTTCGACCTACTCAAGAAAGCTGTAAGAGACGTTATTGATGAATACGACCACAAGGTGATAGTGCCGAGGCGGGACGCCGACAAGATCGTCCTCTCAGGCCCCTTCCATAAGAGCGTCAAAACCATCAACTATCCAGAGGCAACCACGGAGTATCTGGCTCTAGACATAGCCAAGAGACTCTACGAGAAGCTCGATATGAAGGTGAGAGTCAAGCTCTTTGAGGGTGAACGGAACTACGTAGTCGTGGAGCATGGGGGAGAGTAGCCGAACAGCCTTCCTGAACCTTCAGGTCCCAGCCAAGCTGAAGGAGAAGCCTCCGTTGCGAGCCCGCGTCATAAATATCTCGGCCTCCACACCTATCCTCTCAGCCGATCTACGCACGTTCTCCAAGAGTCTCTTCGCGCTTTCTTCACCCTCCACCAAGCCGTAAGCCGTAGGCCCCCAACTGCTCTGGCCGGCGCCATAGGCGCCTCCCCTAAGCATGGCCTCGACGAACTCTTCGGTCTCCCAACAGCAGAACTCTCCCCCCTGCCACCTCGAGAAGTATCTTCCAACGAGACGCTGAACTTTAGTGAGGGCCTTACCGAAGACTTCCGCATCTCCGCGGGCCAAGGCTGGAAGCATACCTGTCAATACCGCTTCGTGGAGTTCACATTCAAGTTTACGGTCGGTTTTAGGAGCTTCGAGTACAGGCCTCTCTTCACGTTCGTCGAGGCCACGAATCCCCTTAGGAACCGCGACGACGAAGTACCAGTCTTCTGGCAGAGGCATCCTATACACGATCTTTGGGAGGTCTTCGCAGCTCTTAGGCTCCTGAACCCTTCCGCCCCTTACGGTGCGGCCGCTGTCGAGTATGAACCCTCCGTGCTCGAAGGCCGCGACCCCTATACCTGAGACCCATCCCCTCCCCAAGGTGAAGGCTAGTTTCCGGACGCTCCAGTTCATCCCGTACGCCCTCGACAACGCGTAGGCCAAGCTGAGTCTGATCTGGGTTGTAGAGCCTAACCCGACGTGTCGCGGTATGGCCTCCAGAACCTTGACTTCGGCTCCGGGTAGACCAAGCGACTTAACGACCTCAGCCACGTCCCCTTCAACCCTAACTTGGGTCAGGTTCCTCACCTCAACCTCATCGGACCCTCTCGCCTGCACGGTGACCCGGGGCTTCTCTATCGCGACCCCTATGCTACCGTAGGCTGTGTGGCCTCCGGAGATCGTGTAGAAGCCTAGGTGGAGCCTAGCTGAGGACTCGACCGTGAAGAACATGAAGTTTCACCTCATCATCTGGGAATGTTTATAGGCTTCTCCGGCTTGAAGAGGCTTTCCTCCTGAATGTAACTCTTGCCTGTTCTTAGGGCCTCCTCAGCCTTGCCGAGCTCCACGCCGAGATAGAAGGCGTGGGAAAGCATCGAGACCATTCCTCTCCTCAGAATCTCCCCATATATTGAGGAGGCTGTCTTACCCTTCATCAGGGTCTTACCCTTCACACCTTTATAGAGAACTTCGATCACTTTCTCTTCGTGGTTAACTCTTATGGTGAATACGCCTGAGGGGTCTGGGGGGTACCTCGCCGGTTTATCCTTCACCTCAACAACCTCGGCTCCTTCGACGTCTAGGGGCATGTCAACCCTCCTCTTATCCTTGAGTAGGAGCAGGCTTAGGCCTAGGTCTTTTGGGGGAGTCTTCCTCTTCCACGCGATTGTGGCCATCTGCGAGGCTATAACGGCCTCGGTTGTGGAGCCAGCCGCCTTCACGCTCTTCTCTACTACGAGAACCATGCTGACACCTAATTCAGCCGCAAGCATCGTGAGGAGAGCGTTGACCCCAACGGAGTCGACGTCCATGAACTCCGCCACGTTGCAGAGGCCCATAAGCATAGGTATCTCGGGTCTCCTCTGCTTGAAGAGGCGGTAAGCCGTGAGAGACTCGAATGTTCCCCCAGCTCCACCCAGGTTTACCGGAGCAAGCACAGGGTCGACGACTATGTTCCTCACGTTCATCCTGTAGGCCCTCTCAATGTTCGCTTCGAGGAGTCTAAGTTTATCCTCAACTGTTCTCGCGAAGAACCCTCTCCTCGAGTCGTACGGGATTACAACTACGGGGAGCCCCTGAACTTTGCTGGCGACCTTGCTCATATTGCCGGCTTCAAGGCTCATGATCATGTCCACTCCAGCGTCAACACCGGCAACGATCTCGCTTGGAATTATGGAATCTAAGGCTAGGGGAGAGTCGTATTCCCTCTTGACAAGCCTAACAGCGGCTTCAACCTTCTCAGGGTTCGCAGCGCCGGCTTCAAACCCTAAACCGATGATGTCCGCACCCTCATCGATACGTCTCCCCACAGCCTTCAGCAGCTCGTCCTCGGCTAGAAGGTGGACGCCGGTAACCTCAGAGATCACCCTTATTGGGGGAGGCTCTACTGGGACGAGGCTTCCTCCAACGGTTATGTGAGGCCTAGAACTCACCGAGGCTTCGGCCTCCAAGAGCATTCTCTTCGCGGATTCACGCATCTCCCTCTCTAGGAGCAGGTCTGCGGGAACGTCAGAGGAGAACCTTTGCGGGTCGCTTACACTTAAGAGCAGGGGTATGTCGACCGCGTGTTTCGGGCCCTTGACCGTCCTCACCCCCACAACCTCCTCAACGATCTTCAGGGAGCCTTCAACGGCGCCAGAGACCATTATTAGATCGTAGTCTCCGGGGTGAATCCTCCCCTTCAAGAAGGACGCGATCGACCTAGGGGTGGCGAGAGCCGCAACATCTAGAGGCATCACGAGCACTTCCAGATCATAAGAGGAGGGACATGCACGTGCAGCGTCCCGAACCTTGGGTTCAGCCAGCCTCCCCGTCAGCAAGAGAATCTTCAAGGTTGCCCTCCCTACAGCTCGCATCAACCCCTATTTAAACATCCACCATTCTCTCGAAGACCGCAAAGCCTTCAATGATCATAAATTAGGTTTCTGTGGGGAATTGATCTTCCTGAGTAGAGTCCTGAGGGATGGGAGGATTTCCCTCATAACTCCTTGATAGAGCTTCCGGTACATAATGTGATAGAGACCCGGATGGGATAGTTCCGCCAGAGGATTACAAGAAGGTTCAAGACGCCATAATAAAGGCCCTATACGATTACACAGACCCCGAGACCGGGTTGAAGCCCATTATCTTTGCTTTGAGGAAGGAGGACGCCAGAGTTATAGGCCTCTACGGCGAC
>LUCD01000089.1 GCA_001593925.1 Candidatus Bathyarchaeota archaeon B26-1 | reverse complement strand
GCGGCTTCTCCATCGACATCGGCGGATTCAAGATCGGTAGGTGAGAGCGACGGGGGCAAAGAAGGAGAATAACAAGAAAACGCTCCTCTTTTTCCTCGTCTCCATCCTGGCCGCGCTCGGCGTAACCTACATAATCCTTAAGCATCTACCCTTCATAATCGTAGGGTTTCTACTCCTCCTAATAGCGGCTTTGATCTTCACATCGGCCCTAACAGCTATCTGGCTCCTCATACACCTTGTACTTCTCCCCTACTACGCTCTGAGGAAGGTGAAGCCGAGAGAGGAGGAGAGTAAAGGAATCTACACTATAGAGGAAGTGAAGCCCGCCAAGTCCGAAGGCGAACGGGCGGAGGATGTCCCCCGGAGGACCTACTGTCCCCAATGCGGCTTTGAGGTTCCACAGGACGCTGAGTTCTGCCCCAACTGCGGCGTGAAGTTGAGGTAGACCCTAACACACATATTCCAGAAGGCTTAAGTCTCGAACGGCCTTTTCAGTATGTTGGGGGGACATGCTTGGAGAAGTCGTGGGAACGTCTCATCGATAGCTTGATCACGATGGGAGTGCTCAAGTCGCCGGATGTGATCAGAGCGCTCAGGAAGGTTCCGAGATACCTCTTCCTTCCCGAGGACAGGAAGCCGTACGCATCGGTAGACTCGCCTCTGCCTATAGGTGAGGGCCAGACGGTCTCCGCGCCACACGGCTGACCCGGAGGCGGAAAGCCCTCCGAGGTTAACCGGGCGAGACATGGTCTCCATAATGAACGAGGCCCTCAAGCTACAGGTGGGTCACAAGGTTCTGGAGGTGGGAGCCGGCTCGGGCTGGCACGCCTCAACCGTAGCGGAGATAGTTGCTCCAAGCAACCTTCCAAGGGAGAGGTGGGGCCACGTCTACACGATTGAGATAATTCCGCGCTTAGCCGAGTTCGCAAAGAGGAACATTGAGAAGGCTGGATACGGCGACCGCGTTACCGTGATCTGTGGAGACGGCTCGGAGGGCTACCCGCCTCAAGCCCCATACGACCGCATACTCGTAACCGCGGCGGCACCCTACGTGCCCCCCACCTTGAAACAACAGTTGAAAACAGGGGGAATAATGGTCATACCTGTCGGGGCTGTAGGGTTCTTCCAGACTTTACTCCGCATAACTAAGGTTAACGATGAAACTTTGGAGGAAGACTTGGGGGGAGTAGCCTTCGTTCCACTCGTCGGAAAACACGGCCACAGATTATAACGTGGCTTCAGCCCCTACCGCGCCTTATGCTCCGCCGCCTTCAGGTAAGAAGGCTTAGAGTTCACGTATATCTCGCTCCTTATCAGCTTGAGAGGCCTAGCCTCGATCCTGAACTTTCTAGCTATGTGGGCGGCTAAGGTCTTCTCGAACCTCTCGCTGAAACATGTTAGAACCATCCTCGGCTTACAACTTTCAACGAACTCCATCAACTGCTGAAAGTCAGCGTGATCGCTCAGGGCGAAGGAAGCTCTCGCCCTACCCCTGAACCAGAGGGCCCAGCCTGAGACGAGGGCAGTCTCGAACCTTGATGGGTCTCCAAACTTGACGTTCTTTGGAACCACGAGAACCCCGTCCGGAGACGAGAGCACCTCATCGGCGGTCTCACGGTTCAGGCTTAAGAACTCTAAACGACATCCATAAGCCCGGTAAACCTTACTTATCTTCGCTATACTTGGGTGGACAACTACGGGAACATCCGTCAACATGTTGAAGGCCTTTATTATCTCTTGGGCGTTCCCCAGAGAGTCCGCTCTAAACGTCGGGGTCTTCCCGCGCCTCAGCAGATCGAGGGCCCACCGAACCATCTCGGAGGCCACCTTCTCCCTCTCCGGGAAGATGAAGGAAGGCGAACCGAACGTGGCCTCCAAGACGAGGATGTCGCAGGGAACGGCCTCAGCGGCCTCAAGGGTGAACGTGTCCCTGAACTGGAAGTCTCCGGTGTACACCACGGTCCCTTCAGGCGAGATAACCTCGTAAAGGGAGGAGCCGAGGACGTGCCCAGCGTTGTGAGCCTTCACCTCCAAGTCGCCCACCTTGACGGTTTCGCGGTAGGAGATGGGCCTCCACCAGCCGGTTCTCCTCCGGTAGGCCGCCAATATATCTATGGTCTCCTTCGTCGAGTACTTCTCTGAGTTTAAACGGCTCGAAGCACCTGCGTGGTCCAGGTGGGCGTGGGTGACGAAGACCTTGGAGGGAGAGCGGATACTCTTCTGGGGATCAAAGATCACAGTTGTGTCGCCGTAGCTGACTGAGACCCCACCATCCCACTCAACCTTTAAAGGCGCCATCAGCTCCCCTCCATGTCTTCATGTAGCTCTAACGCCACCGACACGTTCCGAGACGCCTTTCGAAACCCTTCCATCACCAGTTGCTTTTGTGAAGTTCTCAGCCTCTCCGTCAATAGGCTCCCCGAGATTGAACCAGCTCATGGACCCGCCTCTTCTCGCTTGACCGCTACACGCCAACAATAATACCTAAACGCTTTTATCACCTTCGATAGGGACTCAGACACTCCAAGGGATATCTACTTTTCCTTGAGCCCTAGACTCTAATATCCATGTAACTTATCCTCTATATTCTCGGTTACAGCATTTTTAAACAATATTAAGCGACTCTAATTAGTTGGGGCTGATTTCTTTGAGTAAAGGTGAAAATGGTGCAGCCCATTATGATCGTGTTTTCCTCAAGATATTGAGGGGGGTCTTGGAAGAGGTTTTTGGTAAACAGGCGGTCGGGGTTCTCCTCAAACATATGGAACGGCGCTACAATTTGAGGTGGGAGGAGACTCCGGAGAACCCTGAGCTCTTCGCCGAGTTCCTTAAGAAGGTTTTGGGGGGATCGTCTTCAGTGCTGGAGAGCGTGATCGTTCAGAGGCTCCGTGCGGAGCTCGACATAAAAGAAGGAGAGAGATTAACCGACATAAAGAAGATGAGGAGGATATTCATAGAAAGAGAGCGTCAATAAACCTCATGACAGGACTTAGGAAGCCGTGAAGGAAGGAAAAAATATAGAGGGACTATCCCCTTTGGACACCGGAAGCTCCAAAAAGCAACAAGATTTAAGAATGTAATACGTCTCTCTGACATGAAGGTAAGGGGATGATTTGAGATGCCGTGCACCGTAGTCGTCTGCGGATTCTTCGGAGACACGGGTAAAGGCAAGATAATCTCCTATCTAGCCTTGAAGGACAAGGTTGACATAACCGTTAGGGCAGGCGTCGGACCGAACGCCGGCCACACAGTCGTCTACCGAGGCAGAACCTACAAGATGAGAATGCTTCCAAGCGCCTTCGTCTACGAGAAGTGCCGCCTCCTCATAGGGCCCGGAGTCCTCGTCAACCCCGAGGTCCTCCTGAAAGAAGTCGAGCTCACAGACTCCTGGGACAGGGTTGGAGTCGACCCCCAATGCGCCATAATCGAGCCGAGGCACATCGAGGCTGACCGCAGAGGACACCTAGCCTCAGAGATCAAGACGACAGGGACTGGAACCGGACCCTGCAACGCCGAGAGAGCCTTGAGGAAGGTCAAGTTGGCGAGGGACATACCCGATCTGGAGAGGTTCCTAACGGATGTCCCGCTCGAAGTTAACCAAGCCATCGATAGGGGCGAGACAGTTATAATCGAGGGAACCCAAGGAACCTTCCTCTCACTCTTTCATGGGACATACCCATACTGCACCTCCAAGGATGTAACCGCGTCGGCCGCATGCTCAGACGTGGGGGTTGGCCCCAAAAAGGTGGACGAGGTCCTACTCGTGCTGAAAGCCTTCACAACCCGTGTGGGTGGAGGGCCCCTCCCAGGCGAAATCTCTTGGGAGGAAGCCCAGAAGAGGGGGTGGGCCGAGATAGCGGCGGTCACTGGGAGGAGAAGGAGGGCCGCACCCTTCAACTTCGAGCTTGCCAAGAGAGCCGTTATGCTGAATAGTGCAACCCAAGCGGCCGTCACCAAGATGGACGTCCTCTTCCCCGAGTGTAAAGGTGCAAAGTCCTACGATGATCTCCCGGAGGAGGCTAAGCTGTTCATAGAGAAGATCGAGAGGGAGATATCCGTCCCGGTAACCCTCATCGGGACGGGGCCTGAAGTCTGGGAGGTGATCGACAGGAGGCCGCACCTCCAATAGCTTCTCCATAACCCTAAAATAATTGATGCTCTCAGAAAGTATTTAAACCTCCAAGAGGCGTAGGATACTGGCGAAGACCGTTATTGAAGGGTTGAGACTTCATGTTTAACATTGTCACGTTGGAGGACACAATCCGGATACCTCCGGGGGACTTCGGCAGGCCTCTGGAAGAGGTCGGTTACGAGCAGCTTAAGATGAAGTATGAGGGCATAGTTGACGAGGAGATAGGCTACGTGATCGCCGTGATCGACCTCAAGGTCTCGCCGGTGGGGAAGATTCTACCCGGCGACGGGGCGACCCATCACAAGGTCGTATTCAGTCTCCTAACCTTCCAGCCGAAGATTCAGGAGATAGTTGAGGGGGAGGTCGTCGAGATAGCCGACTTCGGAGCCTTCATAAGGATCGGGCCGATCGACGCTCTACTTCACGTCTCGCAGCTCATGGACGACTTCATCACCTACAACGAGAAGCAGGGAATCCTCATGGGAAAAGAGACGAAACGGAGCGTTTCGAACGGGGACCGGATGAGAGTCCGCATAATAGCCGCGTCGATAGGTCACGGGAGCTCTGGGAAGATAGGGGTAACAGCCAGACAGCCGTTCCTAGGTAAACTTGAATGGATCGAGGCTGATGTCAAGAAGGCTAGGGGAGAAGTGGCGGAGGAGAAGCCCGAATCCAAGAACCCAGAGGCATGAGAGATGAGTGAGAGAGCCTGTAGAGAGTGCCACCACATATTCCACGGATCATCATGCCCACACTGCAAGTCAAAGAATATAAGCGACGACTTCAGCGGGTTAGTGATCATAATCGACCCTGAGAACTCGGCTATAGCGAAGGTTATGAACATCAAGGAGAAGGGCAGATACGCCATCCGCGTCCGGTGAACCCCCTTCCCGACAGGAAGGTGACCCCAATCCGCGTGTTGACGCCAAACCTCAGAAAGAGGCTGAAGTCCCCCTTGGGAGTCTTAATTCGAGGCCATCCAGACCGGACGGTTAGGAGGCTCAAAGAGATCATGGACGATGAGTGTCCTACAGAACTCGTCTCCGTCGGCGACGAGGTCTCAAAGAGCATGATCGAGAGAGGGATCGTCCCGCGAGTCTTGATAGTTGACGGCAAGATTATGCGGAAACCCGTAACCCCCATCCGCGTAGACGTGGACCACGTATTGAGGGTGAGGAACCCTGCGGGAAGGATAACCGAAGACGCGTTCTCCGGGGTCAGGGAAGCCTTTAAGATGGATGGGAGAGTCAAGGTTCTGGTGGACGGGGAGGAGGACCTCCTAACCCTCCCTGCGATCTTGAACGCTCCACCCGGCTCCTTCGTGGTTTACGGGCAACCCCGTGAAGGCATAGTCTTAGTCAGAGTCACAGATGAAGCCAAGGAGATGGCGCGCCGCATAGTAGAGGAGATGGAGGAGAAGAAAGACTAAAGTAGGGGCTTACCTAAAGGTCTGAATCTAGCGGAGGATTGCTGATGAAGATCGAGATAATCTCCCAGAAGCGGAACAACCTCTTGGGGAGGGAGGAGGTAACCTTCAAGATATCTCATGAGGGAGAGGGGACTCCTCCCCGCCTCAAAGTCAGAGAGGCCATGGCTAACACTTTGGGAGTGGACCTCGAGAGGGTTTACGTCAAGCGCCTCGAAACGAAGACGGGCACGATGGTCACTCTCGGCGAGGCTAACATATACGACTCAGCGGAGAACGCCGTTAAGGTGGAACCGAAACATATAATTCTGAGGAACAAGCCCAAAGAGAAGGGTGGAGAAGGAGAGTAGGGGATGCCGAAAAGGGAGAAGAAAAAGAAGGAGAAGGAACTGGCAAGGGTCTCAAGATACTACATAATCAAAGGGGACAAGATTGAGAGGAGGCTCCCAGTCTGCGACCGATGCGGTCCAGGATACTTCATGGCCGACCACGGAGACCGATACGCATGCGGCCACTGCGGATTCACAAGATACAAACGTAGAAAACATTGAGGCACATTTATCCAAAAAAGGTACCGGGCATCCCATGAAATTGGAGTAAATCTAGCTGGCACCTACGGCTACGAAAAAGA
>LUCD01000088.1 GCA_001593925.1 Candidatus Bathyarchaeota archaeon B26-1 | reverse complement strand
ATGCCCAGAGCGGCGAGGTTGCGCTTAGGGCGGTCGCCCTCGAGGCACCGATCATCTGGACGCTGAGCAGGAAGGTTACCCCACCTACGACTGTGCCTAAGAGGCCGGATAAGGCGATCGCGGCTAGGCTCCAACGGTTCAGGTTCCACTTTCCTTTTGGTTTTGAGACCGCTAGGAGAAAGAGGAAGAGGAATGGTAATCGGAGGGTGTTAGCTAGGGTTGGGCTTATCCCTCTCAACCCAGCCGTCACAAGAACTGTTCCAACGGCCCACATGACCGAGCATCCTAATGCCACGAGCACACCCCGCACGTTCACGTTCCCTGCTTCCCCTCTCTGGTCAGCGTTTCTGCTGGAGGTTACTAGGATCACCCCGAATGTTATGACTATCGCGCCTAGAAGGTGTTTTGGGATTAGGCTCTCTCTTAAAGCTGGAACCGCGATCAGTATCGTGAAGAGGGGGTAAGTGTACGCTATGGTGTATGACTTTGAGACTCCGATCATGGTTACGCTCTTGAAGAGTAGGGTGTCCCCAAACCCGACGCCGATGATTATGGCTACCACCACGAGCAGGAAGCTCTCCAAGTCGACGTTGGGAATCTCATTGAGCTCTCCTAGGGCCAGGGAGACGAAGGGCATGGTCACAGCCGAGAAGAGGGTTCTCAACATATTAACCCTTATAGGGTTCACGTCTCTGAGCGCTTTGGCGGAGAGTATCGTTGAGGCCGCCCAGAGGAGGGCCGTCAGAACCCCGAGGAACTCGCCTAACATCCCCTCAGCCCCATCGATGCCAACCCCTACAACCTCCAGAACATGCGATATAAACTTATGGGAACGAGAAGGATCAACGGGGGGAAGCCTATCTCTTAAGTAACCTCTTCAACCTCTCGAGGCCGCCGTTCTCCCTCAGATCCACGACGACTACTCTCCCCTTCGGCTCAAGCTCCTCTGCGATTATGGAGCTGAACCTGTAAATCTTCGTTCCCTCCAGCAACCAGTAGTCCGGGGGAAGCCCGGCCTTCATGCAACACTGGCAGAGGAACTCCTCTTCGTCCCAGTTCCATTCCACCGGAACTTGAGGGAGGAGTAGGCCCCGGTAGTATCCTCTCTCAACGATCAACCCGTCCCTTCCAATCTTGATCTTGGACGGGTACTCTCGGGGACTCTCCACCTCGATGAGTTTGGGAAGGGTGAGGACGCTGACTTCGAAGAGGATTTGGCTGAGCTCCTCTTTGGCTACTGGGTGGAACCGGGGGTCTCTCGTTGCGGCGTCGATCGCGGCTTCCACAACCGCCCTGGCGAGTGGGTGCGTCGGGTATGGGAAGCCTATGCATCCCCTCAACTCTTTGATTCCTTCTCTGATCTTGTTTAGGGTTACGAAGACGCCGCGCCTCTCTAAGAGTTTGGGAGGAGTCTCATCCGGGGGACTTATTATCCTCCCGTCCTTGAGGTGTTCCTCTACTGCTCTCCTAGCCAGCTTGACTAGGAAGGCTCCTTCACCATTGGATATTTGGAAGGGCATGGATACCATCCTCTTACGTGGGAGGAAATCTCTCTTCCAGCGCTTAGAAGAGCATCGACTCCTCCTTTATCCCATTCTTCGTTATTATGATGAAGTCTATTCCGTCTCCGCTCATGGCGTCCCGGCTGACAGCGGACTTGATCGCCCTCACCACGAGCTCCTTACCCTCCTCAATGGTTAAGCCGTCTTTGTAGCCTTCCTCGAGGACGCCTAGCGCGATCTCGGCTCCGGAACCGACGGCCGCGTACTTATCAGGTATGACGGAGCCTAATACGTCTAGGACGTATAGGGATGGCCCTTCATCGTCTACGCCGCCCACTATGGTCTGCGTGAGGAGGGGGACAAGCCTGCGGCTGAAGAGGAGGTTCGACATAACTTTGGCGGCGGCCCTAACCCCGATCGGCCTCCCAACCTCCAGCCTGAAGAGGTTGGCGTAGAACGCGACCTCCCTAATGAGCATCTGCATGTCGGAGACCAGCCCCGCACAGGCGGAGCCTATGTGATCAGCTATCTTGAAGACCTTCTTCCCAGCCCTGCTCAGGACTAAACCGCCGTAGGAGACCCTCTTCTCCGAGGCTAGGATAACGCCGTCTGAGCAGACAACACCCACAGTCGTCGCGCCTGGAACGTAAAGGTAACGGAACTGCCCGTTCGACTGGTTGTTCAACTGTTTCCCCTCTCTTCATCGCCTAATCCTATTGGGAGGAGAGACTTTTAAACTTGATGATTCAGCCTTGAGGGCTCCGTTAGAAGAGTATGTCCCGGGTGAGTTTAACCCTTCCCCCAACGATCTTTACGCCTTCCTCCTCTAGGAGGCGCATCCGGGCTTCTGCGCTCTTCCTCTCTCCACCGAAGCCCCCGTCAGACCTGACTACCCTGTGGCATGGAATCTTCGGCGGAATAGGGTTCTTGTGGAGGGCGTTCCCCACGGCCCTGTAGGCTCTAGGCCTCCCGATACGTTCAGCTATCCTCTTGTAAGTGCTGACTTTCCCCTTAGGAATCTCGAGGGTGGCGAGCAGAACCTCCCTCTCAAACTCCGTTAAGCCCTCAAGGCTCTTGAGCACATCCCTCCGCACGGTTCCCAAGACGAGTCTACCACCTACCCTCAGAGATCAGAAGAAAAATAAAAAGGTAAATTAATAAATCGTTCTACCATTCTCTTCGTTGGTGTCAGGCGCGGGGTGTCCGATGTGACAGAGGAAGGCTTGAGCCGCATCTTCTCTAGAGCCCTATACGTGGGGAGGTTCCAACCCTTCCATCTGGGCCACCTAGAAGCCGTTAAGTACATTCTGGAGAGGGCTGAGGAAATAATAATCGTGATTGGGAGCTCCCAGCACAGTCACACCTTGGAGAACCCCTTCACGGCTGGAGAACGGGTTTTGATGGTGAAACTTGCCCTAGACGAGGCTGGGATAAACCCCTCTAGATACTACATAATCCCAGTTATCGACCTCGATGTGCACGGGATATGGGTTCCCCACGTGGTCTCCCACGTCCCAAAGTTCGACGTCGTCTACACGAATGAGCCTTTGACTAGGAGGCTCTTCATGGAGGGAGGCTTCAAGGTTGAGCCTATACCCTTCTACAAGAGGAAACTGTGCTCAGCCACCGAGATAAGGAGACGTATGCTCGCGGGCAAGAGCTGGGAGGCCCTCCTACCTAAGAGCGTCGCCGAATTCATAAAGGAGATAGGTGGGGTAGAGCGGCTTCGAGAGCTAGCCAAGACCGATAAGGTTGAGGAGTAGCCTCCCCGAACCCTGATGTTTCATCCCTCCTACTCAAAGAGGGCTTCGGAAATCTTCCTCGACTTCAACGCCGCCTTCTTTACGGCCCTCATCATCACGTACCTAATTGGGGCGCGTTCAAGTTCTAGGAGCCCCTCAACCGTTACGCCTCCCGGAGTCGTCACCATATCCCTTATCTCGTGGGGGCTTTTTCCCCCTTCCAAGATGAGCTTGCCCGTTCCAACCATGGCTTGGGCGGCTGAGAGGAGGGAAAACTCCTTTGAGAGGCCGACTTCTAAGCCGGCGTACGTCAGGGCCTCAAGTATTAGTGAGAGGTAGGCCGGAGCGCATCCGCTCAGGGCCGTTATCGCGTCCATCTGGGATTCTTCCACCTCGACGGGTTTTCCCAAGGCCTCTAGAACCTTCTCTACGGTTCTCTTCAGTTCAGGGGTCACTGAGCCCTCAACGCAGTAAGCCATCAAGGATTCTTGGACCAGAACCGTTATGTTCGGCATGACCCTGACGAAGAGGGCTTCTGGGCAGACCTTCTTCATCTGGCTGAGGGTTACGGCGGCCGCAACCGAGATTACGATCTTACCCTTAACCTCCCCACGTATCTCCCTGAGGACTGAACTCACATCCTTCGGCTTCACGCTTATGATTATGATCTCGGCCTTGGAGGACGCCTCCCTGTTGTCCCTCGTTACGGTGACGCCCAGCCTCTCTAAACCCTTTATCTCCTCGATTCTCCTCTTGGTCGCGGTCACTTCGTAACCGGCCTTGGCCAGCCCCTCGGCTACGGCCCGCCCGATCTTCCCAGCCCCTATAACAGCAACCTTCAACTCTTCCACCAACCAGACCCCGGATAAGAAGGGTAGACATGCTGAACGACTTAGATCGCGTAGGGATAAAAAATTTTTCTCTCCTCCCTTTTTTGGCGGAAGCATTGTATCTTGGCTAATTCTCCAACTAACATTTTTAAGGTGCCATCCCGCTAAATCATGGTAACATTTCAGGTTGGATTGAGGGAGCGGTGTTCATCTTCCACAGCCTTCGGCTTGGCGGTGGTTCACCTTGGAGAGAAGGCTTCTAATCAACATCTCAGCCCTAGCCTTGACCATGCTCTTATCCGCCCTCTTGATGTACAATCTTCTTCTGGGAGGGGCGGAGGTCGGAGGCTTCGGCCTACTCGGGGTCTTTCTAGCCTCGCTCTTCAGCCACCTAACAGTCGTGGCTAGAGACCTCTTCGTCCCCGTCTTCCTCTCCTTAACAGGGGTCTACCACCCCGTGGCGTTAGGCTTCTCCGCCGGAGTGGGAGGAGCCGTGGGGGAGACCGTAACGTACTACTGGGGCTTAAACATCAGAAGGGCCGTCTGGAAGGAGACCGCGGACCAGCCTGAAGACCGCGTCTCAAGGTGGGTGAGGAGGTACGGTCTGCTTGCGGCCTTCCTCGTGGCGGCTTCCCCGTTACCCGACACGCCCATAATCCTCCTAGCCGGCTCAGCTAAGCTGAGTTTTCTCCGGCTCTTAGCCGTGGAGGTCTTCGGCAAGACCCTGTGGTACTCCGCTGGAGCATTCTTGGGAGGCGCTATCTTCGCCCAGATGGCCGCGTCTCTAGGAACCTTGGCATCGTCCCTCCTCGTCTTCGCCGCGTCTTTAACCCTCTGCGTAGCCGTCTACTCGAGGAGGGTCAGGAGTAGGGTCTTCTCCGCGCTTCAGAGAGCGGCTAAGCTTTTGGGGTTCTGAAGCCTACCCGAGGATTAAGGCGAGGACCGCCTTCTTTGCGTAGAAGGCGTTCTCAACTTCGTCCCAGACAACCGACTGTGGGCCCTCTATAACGTCGTCTGTTACCTCGTAGCCTCTGAAGGCTGGGCCCGGATGCATGAAGATCGCGTCTTCCTTGGCCAGCTTCATGACATCCTCCGTGATCTGGTACTTCTCTATGAGTATCTTGTCCTCGTCCGTTACCTTCTCTCCGGCCAGGTAGCTACGCATCAGTATACAATCGTAGACTACGTCGGAGTCCTTCACGGCCTCCTTCAAGTCGTGGGTGAGGATTATCTCGGCCCCTGTCTCCTCGGCGTTCCTCCTCGCTTCTTCGAGAACCCTCTCGTCGATCGAGTATACTTCCGGGTAAGAAACGGCTATGTCCATGCCGAGCTTCGGGCAGACGAGGAGGAGCGAGTGGCAGAGAGCCCTCGTCATCCCGTTGTACGTGATCTTCAGCCCTTCAAGCCTACCCTTCTTCTCCAAGATCGTCAAGAGTTCCCCTAAGGTCTGAACAGGGTGATCCGTGGGCGTGGATGCGTTTATGACGGGAATCTCGGCGTACTCTGCCAGCTCGTAGATCGCCTTCTCCTCTAGAAGCCTCGCCGCAACCCCGTCCACTATCCTGTCTAGAACCCGGGCCGTGTCCTTCCACGGCTCTCCCCTAGCCGCCATCATGGTCTTGATGGGGAGGTATATGCAGTCGCCTCCGAGCTGGTGCATGGCGGCCTCGAACCCTATCCTCGTCCTAGTCGACTCGTAGGCGAAGATCAGGGCGAGGTTCTTTCCCTCCAGCAGACGTTCACGCCTGCCAACCTTCCCTTCGAGCTTGAACTCCTTGGCCACCTCTAGGATCGTGTATATCTCCTCTCTTGAGAGGTCGTTTATCGAGAGGATGTCCCTACCTCTAAGGCTTCTCCTCGACAATCCCATTAAACCTCCAAACATCCAAACGAATCATTCGCCCAATACACGTATTAAACTTTGGGTCTCCTATCGGGATGTCGTCAAGTTTTCTACGAGCTGTAAAGATTAACAAACATTCCTTTTTATCGTCGTTTTTAATCGAGTAAGCCGCCCTCTTCCGCCAGTTTCTTTATGGCTTCCTCACGTGTTAAGCCTTCGCGGATGTACCGTTCTATCTTACGGTCAACGAGCTGCTTGCCTCTACCATAACTCCTG
>LUCD01000087.1:6254-8230 GCA_001593925.1 Candidatus Bathyarchaeota archaeon B26-1 | reverse complement strand
CTGATCGAGAGCTTGAAGATGTAGGTCGGGGCTACCGTTTAAGGTGGTCCATCAAAGATTCGAATCGGTAACCCTTTTTTCTGAGGCTTTCAGCCCTATCGACCTAAATGGCACCGAACAACTTGGCCATCGATGCATGAAAAGGCAATTAACAGTTTAAAGTTGAAGGCGTCAACATTGATGGTTGGTGGAGGGAGGTTTAGGATTTGCTTTCAAGCCCTCAGAGCCCGGAAGCCCTCTTACCCCGTTGGGTTGGTCCTCTTTACAGCCCTACTTGCCCGCTTCCTTTACGTAGTATTCACAGTCGATCCGGAATATGACGGTTACGACCGTTTTCTTAAGGGAATTCTCTTATTGAAGGATGGGGATGTCAGGCACCATTGGGTCTGGCTTCCCCTCTTCCAGTACGTAGACGCGGTCTTGTACCGGCTTACAGGCTCATACCTCTCGGTGAGATTCTTCTCAGCGGCGTGCGGCTTCGTCTCGTTAATCGTCCTGTATAGGCTTGCGTTGAGGTTGACGGGCTCCCCCTCTACGGCTCTTGTCTCCCTGACGATTACGGCCTTCAACCCTCTACTCTTCCTGTACGACACAACGGGTATGACGGAGTCCTTCTTCACCATGCTCATCTTGGCCGGTATATATCTAGTTGTTGCAGGTCGGTTCCTCACTTCCTCAATTCCCTTCTCCTTGGCTTGCCTTGTTAGGTATGAGGGCTGGTTTCTGACATTCTTCATCTACTTGGTGTCCGCTTTGCAGAAGAGACTGAGCTTTAAGGCTTTCATTGCGGTCCTCATCCTCCCGTCCCTCTCAATCGGCCTATGGCTCCAATTGAATTATATCCGTTATGGGGACCCGCTTCACTTCCTAAGGGCTCTAGACCTCTACTATGAGGCCTCTAGGAGGGACATGGAAATCTACGCTCCGTACATATCTGCGGATGAGGAGCTCTATAACGCTTTGAGGAGAGGGCTCTCACCAGTCTGGTACATTATAGTTTATTTTGTGGTCCTCAACCCTTTAATTTTCGTCATGGCCTTTAGGTGCGTTCTCAGAAGTCTGATGAGAAGGGATCGATTAAGACTTTTGGCAGTCGTCTCCCTCTTCTATTTGGCTTTAATAACCTCCTTGATGGTTCTGGGTAAGAGCGAGGGCTGGCCTAGGCACAGCATCCCGGGAATTCCTCTCTTCGTCCTCCTAGCATCCCACGATGTAACGGGTTTGAGGTCCAAGGTATTGACGGCCTCCAAATTTACAGCCTTTAGCTTAACGGCCTCGCTCCTCCTCCTATCCTTGATCACAATCTTTAACGTTGAGTATACCCAGCCGCTCATTGAGGTCAGCCTGTGGCTTAGGGAGAACCCGACGGACGGCCGGATACTATGCACACGCTCACCCATCATAATCCTCTCTGGGCTCCCAGCTGAGAAGTTCATCTTTCTATGGAGGCACGACATAACTCCCGAGGCCTTCAAGAGTTTCTTGGAGAGGAACGGGGTTACATACGTAATATCGCACCTCGGATACTTCTCAGAGCTATGCCGAAACTTCACAGCGGTCTACTCCTTGGGGATTTACACAATATATAGGGTTAATTCTCCCACCGAAATGGAAGATTAAGACATTCTTCTCCACGATAGAACCCCATTCTAGTCTCAGTTAAGCATTAAAAAGTATGGCTGATTCAAGCTTGGTGTCTTCAAGATCGCTAGTTAGTGAGTTTATTCGGACATCCTCTCTGTTCAAAGTTTCTTGTCAGACTCATCTTCTTGAGAGTCTCTATTGGCTTCCTCGGGTATAGGGCTGGGTTTTCCGAAGTGGTAGGCGACCCACTGAACAGTAGCGGCCTCCTCCAGCGCCTCCACGACAGCTTCGGCCTCAACAAGGTTGGAGCCGACCCCTAAAACGCCGTGGTTCTTGAGTATGAGGGCTTTGACGCCGACTATGTGCTCGGCAACCGCTTCAGCAAGGTCGTC
>LUCD01000087.1:0-6219 GCA_001593925.1 Candidatus Bathyarchaeota archaeon B26-1 | reverse complement strand
AGGGCGGCCTCAACAGTTATCGGCTCTATCGGGATTCCGGCTGAGGCTAAGCCTGTTGCGACGGGGTTGTGAGCGTGAACCACGGCGTTCACGTCGAGCCGCCTCCGATAGACGGCTCTATGCATGGGGGTCTCGATGGACGGCTTCAGGGAGCCCTTGAGGACGTTGCCTTCGAGATCAACCTTAACCAGATCGTCCGCGGAGAGTCTGCCCTTGAAGACCCCGCTGGGAGTTATCCAGAACTCCCTGGAGCCCGGAACTCTGGCGCTCACGTTCCCCCCGAGGGCGGAGATCAACCCTCGACGGTAGAGCGTACCCATAACTCGGCAGATGTCCTCTTTAATCTTCTCCTCCGTTAAGGTTTCCTCAACCATTTCCTGCCCCAAAAGATAATGAGCTGAAGAATTTAAAGTATCCTTCCTTTAGAGGAGACGCTTAGATGTCTAGGAGAAACTTTAAGGTTACCCCGTCCGGCCTCTCCTCGATCCTCATTCTGTGGTACGTCACGGCCTTCACCCCGGTCCTCTGAGGGTGCCTTTCAGGATTGAAAGTCTCACCTCTGATCTTAGCCTTGAGTTTGTACCCGTCTTTACGTTCCTCTATGCTGAGGACCTTAAACCTCGAGTAGAGCCTGCCTCCCGTCTCGAACTTTATGAGGAGCTCCTCGAGCCAGTTATAGAGTAGGGACTCTTTATCAAAGCCTTCAACCTCAACCTCCTCTTCAACCTTAGGTTCAACCTTCTCCGTGTCCGTCATAACCTCGAAGAGGGCTAGAGCCGCGTTCTCGAAGGCCTCGGGTAAGTCGTTGCCGTAAGCCGCTATGTAAACGTCCGCCGTGTGGCCTAGAAACTCGAACCGCTTCACCGTTGATGCGCCTCCGCCTGTCACCAGCCGATCTTACTTAGAGTCAACCTTAATAAATGGTGCGGAGATTCATCCCCTTTAACGGAGGCCGCCCAGAAGGTGGAGGAAAGAATGGAGTGGTGGAGTCTAGTTATAGTTGGGGCTGGACCCGCCGGGTTGACCTCCGGCATATATGGAGCGAGAAGCGGACTCGACACCCTGATACTTGAGGAAGCCATGCCGGGGGGATTAACGGCCAAGTCTCCATGGATCGAGAACTACCCCGGATTCCCGGAGGGAATCGCGGGAGTCGACTTGATCGAGAGGATGTTGAAGCAGTGTGAAAGGTTCGGAGTGGAAGTTAAGAGTTTTGAGGGCGTCAAGAGGCTTCTCGTCGACGGTGAAGTGAAGAGGGTTGAGACCGAGAAGGGGGTGTACTCGGCTAAAGCAGTCATAATCGCCTCTGGATGCCGCCACCGAACCTTGGGGGTGCCGGGGGAAGAGAGGCTTCGGGGGATGGGTGTGAGCTACTGCGCCATCTGCGACGGCCCCCTCTTCAAGGGTAAAAGGGTTCTCGTCGTCGGGGGAGGAAACACCGCCGCCACCTCCGCGGTCTACCTCTCCAAGATCGCCTCGGAGGTTCTCCTAGTTCACCGTAGAGAAGAGTTGAGGGCGGAGCGGATATACCTAGACGAGATCAAGAGGAGAGGAATCAAGGTTCTCTGGAACACAGAGGTGAGAGAGATCAAGGGAGACGAGAAGGTTGAGGGCGTGAAACTCTACAACAACAAGACAGGGAAGGTCGCGGAGGAGGAGGTTGACGGAGTCTTCATAGCTGTCGGGGAGACTCCGAACAGCGAGTTCGCAAGGGACGCCGGAGTCGAGGTGGACCGGGAAGGCTACATAATCACCGACAACCTTCAGAGAACGAATATGCCCGGTGTGTACGCGGCTGGAGACGTTACCAGCTGCCCCGTAAAGCAGGTGGGGACGGCTGTTGGCCAAGCCATAGTCGCGGCTTTAGAAGCGTACGGATATGTGGAGAGGCCCTACTACTATAGAGGTTGAGGGGACGGTTCAGCTGAGAGCCTCGAGGAGGTCGCTGTAAGAGAGGCTAATGAGGCTACTCGGGTCCAACGCAAGCTCGCTCATCAACTCCTTCAGAAATTCCCTATCCCCCTCAACGTCGAGGGTCTTCTTCTCAAACTCGATGAAGGCTCCCAGCCCTTCAACCCTGTCTAGGTGGATTCGGGTTCCCCGGTAAATGTAAACTTCTCTAATCTTCTTAACGACAACCTTCATCCTCAGAACCTTGCAGAGAACCTCCTTGAAGGCTCTAGGCTTCTCCAGCCTGACGAGGTAAACCTTGCTCTTCTTAGGGCCCGGAACGTCCTCCCTCTCATAATAAACCAGTTCAGCCAGCTTCTCACCCAAGGTCTCTCTGAGTTTCAGCCTTCCCTCCGGAACCTCGAAGTAGGTATCGATCTGACGGAAGGTTCCTAGGTGGCGGGCGCCAAGTTCCCTCAGCCTCTCGCGGACCTGAGTTAAGTCTTCGACCTCGGCTTTGATCTCGACGAGTTCGCCGGACTCGCTGGACGGATCCTTCCCCTTACAGTTCAACTTTTTACCCAGCCTGACTGCTGTTTCATCTTTCCCTCATAACCAATGTTCACTCGTGTCTGCCAAGGGAACCATGGTGTACTTGACGCGTTGGACCCCCCTCATCGCCCGTATTCTGCCTATGAAGTTGAGGATGTCCTCGGCCTCGCCCTCCGTTATGAAGACTTCTAGGCAGTAGTCCTTTCCCAAGTGGATGTGAATGTTCCCGGAGACTATGTCGTCATGTTGGTGTCTGAGACGCATTAACCGCTCGTCGACTCCGCTCTTCTCACGCCTCGATATGACCGTTATCGTAGCCGTCACCTTCCCTCTCTCGAACATGCTCAGCTCGTACTCTGATAGGGCGTCTCTCACAGCGTCCCTTATAGCTTCGGAACGGCTCGAGTAACCTCTTTTCTCCACGAACTCGTCCAGCTTCTTCAAGA
This sequence comes from Candidatus Bathyarchaeota archaeon B26-1, assembly GCA_001593925.1. Classification (GTDB taxonomy): domain Archaea; phylum Thermoproteota; class Bathyarchaeia; order Bathyarchaeales; family B26-1; genus B26-1. The sequence continues at coordinate 3,331 of LUCD01000087.1, read as the reverse complement.
GGTTCCCCGAGAGGGAGATGCTCACAACGGGCATACCTATTCATTTAGCAGAAGAAACTTAATAATTTTTATTTTAAAACTTCAACTTTAACGTTGAATATTAATAATTACACGCATGTACATCTACCCTTGAACAATCAAAACCATAAGCATGTAGGATAATGGGCCTTCCGGAAGAGCGTGACCATAGGAATCCGCACTGAGTATAAATTAAAGCATAATAAGAGACTGTATTTTTAGTTCATAAGCCATATATTACTTCCTTCTCTACCCTTGAGATAAACGGTTCACTCAAGATCAAAAAGACGTATGGAACAAGGGATGACCACAATGGAGAAGAAGAGTATACTAATTGTAGACGACGACAGGGCGATTCTCAGCAGCCTTGAGAAGATACTTCGGCTCGGAGGTTACAGCGTCGACACGGCTGAGACGGGTAGAGAGGCCATAGAGAAGGCGAAGAACCGATTCTACAACCTGATGTTGCTGGACATAAAGCTTCCAGACATGGAGGGCACGGAGCTTCTGAGAGCAGTAGACGAGACCGAACCTAAGATGGTCAAGATTATGGTAACCGGGTATCCCTCCTTAGAGAACGCCGTTAAGTCCTTGAACTTGGGAGCCGACGCATACCTCATGAAGCCGATCGACCCCCAAGAGCTACTGGACGTCGTAGAGAAGAAACTGAAGGAGCAGGAAGAAGCCGATATTATGGACGCTGAAAAAGTGAAGGAGTGGATAAAAACCCGAATTCAAAGACTGAAGACGGGTGCAGGAGAGTAGGTATGCCGAGATTCGAGGACATATTCATGGAGACGATAAAAGAGGTTATATGTAACGTGTTCGACGGCGAAGTATCGGGGATGATCTTCAGTTATTTGAAGGAGAGCAGTTCTAGACGCCCCGAAGATGTGGCCCAAGTCTTCACGGAGGTTCTGCCGAAGATTCTGGGGATCGGCCACGTCATAATTGAAGACTTGGTGATCGAAACCCTATACTCAAAGTATGGACGAAGACTGCAGTGGAAGAAGGGCTACGGATTCAAAGATTACATTCTAGAGTTGAAGAGCCAGACTGAAGAGATGGCGGTGAATGAGGCCCAATCTCGTAGTTCTCTCTAAGGTTTACCTCATTTCCTTCGGACTCTTCCACCTCAACCATGTGATCTCTCTCTTGGGAGTTAACGAGACTATACTCGGCGCCCCATCCTGCATAGCAGTTTGGTGGTGGCACTTCATCCTCCTCTTGGTCTACGGAGCCGCCCCCATAACCGCGGCGTTAACGGACAATGAGAAGATATGTCTACTCGTGACGGGGGCATCCGTGATCTGGATGTTCGTCGGAGCAACAGGGGTCTTCGTCATGGCTATGAACCTCCATTACATATCCGTGTTACTGAGCCCATTAGCCTCAGCCTTCTCTCTTATCTTAGCGGTCGAGAACGTAGCCTTGAGAATATCAGCTGAGATTCTCAGCCTAGAGTGGTCCCAATTTTAAATCGTGATGAAAAAACGGTGAGTGGCCGGGTGGGCCGCCGGCCGCACTCACGCGTTCTTCAAGGCCTCATAAATATCAATCCTCTCAGGCGGAATTATCTTTGGAGGTTTGTACTGCCCGATAGGAACGCCCTCCTTCGCCTTCATGATTGAGTACCTGAGGAAAGCCCCGGGTCTCAAATATTCTACTCTAACAACTTCTGAGGGGTCCCTTATCCTGAAGTCGGCTACGTAGTCTCTCAATGTATGGCCACGGTATTGCAGTTCTTTTTCCACATCCATCAAGGAATTGAATATGATCTTCTCAGCCTCTTTCTCGGAGTACGGCCAAGCCTTTTCCATCAGAAAGTGAAGGCGTTCTCTCGGTTCCAAGATCTTGGCAACTGCCCATTTATCAGATGACCTCAAACCTGCCTTAAAAAGGGCCTTAACGATGACATTCGGGGTTACGCTATAGCCGTAGAGTCGAAGTACTGAGTGTTTTCTACCTTCAAAGGCAAATATGGGCATCCCGTCGTCTCTAAAATCGATAACCCTCAGGAGATCCTCCATATCATACCTGAACAATATCGATCCGAAAGGAGTCACCACGATATCGTAGACCTCTCCCTTCTTGAGCTCGTCTAGGTCCTTCACTTCACCATCCTCCGTTTGGAACTCCATGTAGCTAGTCCTCAAGTCCGGAACCAGATCTGTCTTCCTATCAGGGTCTCCCCTCATCAAGTTTCCAGCCTCAGTAGAACCATAGACGTGCAAAGGTTCCAAGTTAAACTCCTTTTTGAAGAACTCTATATAAAGCCGCGACTCGGTTCCACCAACCATCACGCCCTTCAGAGGCATAAAATCCGTTATCTTCCTCCTCTCCTTTCTACTTAACCTACATTGAAGCACTTTTAGGTAAAGGAGCATCTTCTTCAAACCGAAGTTCATAGAGCGATAATATTCGGTATAGAACTCCTCCGGCTCGATGAAATGTTTGCAGATCATGTAGAACATCGAGCCTATACCCCCCGCCAGAGATATCTTCTCTCCCCTACGTATAGCCTTTAGTATTAGAAAGAATGTCTCCTTCATGTCTCGAAGATTATCAGTAACCTCTATCGGTGGGATCAACTTAAAGTGGATCTGAGATGCCCAAGAGGCCCATCCGGAGAGATGAGGTACAGGAGCTGTTAAGTTCAGAGCCTTATCTCCTGTCTTAGCCTTCGTTTCCCCCCATCCATCACTGCAGGAGATCACGGCGACTGAGATTGCTCCAGAGACGAAGTTCTTCCAGAAGGTCTCCCCGTGGGCGATCCATTTGCTCTCTCCTGTCGTACCTGTGGTCTTCATGCAGAGGTAAAATGGCTCGGTCATGTACCTGTCGAGTGAGGCACCGAGCTTGCGGCTGATGCGGTCGTAGTACTCCTTGAAGAGCTCCCCCTTCCTCTTAGGATTTCTCTTTGTTGCCTCAGATATTTTTCGGCCGAACTCGCTTAGCATGGGATAATCGTCGTATCTCGTGATGGGAACATCTCGAAAGCTCTTGATGTTACCTTTGCACAGCATCTTAGCAAGATCCGTCTTCCGCCATCTGCGGAAGTACCGTTCCATTCTCTCTCTATTGAATTCCATCTGCTCTGAGAAATCTTTCTCGTAGAACTTGCAGTATCTCTCCCAGAGATCGATGCCAACCATCAGTCGATCACTTAAATATAAAGGTTACTATTTATCCCGTTAAATATGTTTTTATCATGCGGAATATCGATATATAACATGCGAGACGATATTTTGTTAAGAGCCTTCAGATCGGAATTTTTTCTGTTCCGAATGGTACTCAATAACTTCCATCCTCG
>LUCD01000086.1 GCA_001593925.1 Candidatus Bathyarchaeota archaeon B26-1 | reverse complement strand
TAGGTTCCTCCTTCACCGGGTTCCTCAGAACCCCTATCTTCTCGAACTCGATCTCGACTACGTCTCCGTCCTTCAGGTAGGTGCCGTCCTTCCCGTCTGGAGGCCTCCAACCTATGCCTGAGCATGTCCCGGTTGAGATCACGTCGCCCGGATAGAGCGTCGTTATCGTCGAGAGGTACTCTATGATCTCCGGAATCTTATAGATCATGTACTTCGTATTCGAGTTTTGGCGGGTTACACCGTTAACCTTCAGGGTGAAGTTGAGGTTGTGGGGGTCGCTTATCTCGTCCTTGGTCACGAGCCAGGGGCCCATCGGCGCGAAAGTGTCGAGGTTCTTCCCGATGAACCAGTCGAAGAACCTCTCCATCTCCATGTCTGGAACCTTGTAGCTCCTCGTCCACCCAGTCCTCCGAGCGCTAACATCGTTCATGATAGTGTATCCGGCCACATAATCGTAAGCCCTCTCCTTCGGAATGTACTTCCCCCTCCTACCCATAACGACGGCGAGTTCAGCCTCCCAGTCGACATGGACGTTCTTACCGTGCGGAGGCATCCCACGCGGAAGGAGAATAGGCTCACCCGGCCCAATAACTATGCTCGAGACCTTGACGAAACACCTGGGCCTAGACTTCTCTGGGAGCTCCATACCGACCTCCCTGAAGTGCTCCGCGTAGTTGCCCGCCAAGGCGAAGATTTTCCCCGGCCTCGGAACAGGCGCCCTCAGAAGAACCTCGCCCAGCCCGTAGGTTAAACCCTCAACACGCCTCGAACCGGCGTAGCTGAGAGCCTCCTCAGCCGCCTCTAAGGCCGGCTTCCCCAAGCTGAGGAACCGAACCATGTCTCCAGGTATGAGCCGAGCCGCCCTCCTCAAGGCTTTACCCCTACCCATAAACTTCTCCAGTAGAGCCGCGTAGGAAGCCCTCAAATCTACAACCACGCCGTCACGGATGGCGCCGACCCTCTCCCTCCCGCGAACCATGAACGTAACAAGCCTCAAAGCTCGAACCACCACACCCAAAGGAGAATAGACAACATAATTCACAACCCAAAAGTTAAAAAGTTTAAGCAAAGACCAGCATACGAACACCCTAAACCGGCCACGTAACCTTTTTATCGGACAACATCAGCTCTAAAAAATAGTGGAGCGGGGTGGGGTAGCCAGGTTAACCCGCTGGGCTCATAACCCAGAGATCGGTCGTTCAAATCGACCCCCCGCTACCAAATAAATAATTTTTGACAACCGATCGCTTCCAATAAGTCATATCATTCAAGTTGGGGTGGAGGCTAGCCTTTTTAGTTCTTGACAAAGCAAAATTTTGCTTGAATTTCTTATTTTTTAAAGACATTTTATCTTCCCGTCCTTAAAGCACCTGCTTTTATTCATCTTTACTTTATTATTCTCATTTTAGGGTAACGTCTGATTTTTTCCCAAGCCTTCATGTATAGTAGTTGATCTCTCGTCAAACCGCGCGCTATCCTATTAAAAATGAAGCCTCCGCCGGGAGCCGCTACTTTTACAGTGTAGGATAGAGCCTCGATTTTTCTTTTTATATCGCTGCCATAAAGCATCTGGGTATATTCTGACGTGTCTATTTTTCCGTTCTTAGGCATCTCTATGGATAAATCAGCGTAAAGGGTGATCTTATCTCCATACTTTTCTTTTACTTCGGCAAGGTTCATCCTGCAAAGGGGACTGATAGGATTTAACGCGTCAAAACCAGCCTTAATAAGGTCATCCATAAGTGGCATGATATATCCGTGGCTGTGAATAAAACAGAACGCTCCCTTTTTATGGTAAGTATCCACAAGCCTGCGATCCCATGGATAAATTATTTCCCTGTATACTTTTGGAGAAAAAAATGGGCCTTCAGGCGTGCCCTGATCTCCATAAATGTAAATGGCATCAACATGCGCCTCTTCTATGTATGCTTTAGATATTTCAATCTGAGGTTTTATTCCAAACTCTATAATTTTTCGAGCAAAAGCAGGATCTCTCACCAAATCTGTAAGCCATTGTTTAAATCCCCTTAAAAAACGCCAAGCAGTATCAAATGCTGTGTGATGGCTCAAAATTACGAAGTAACCTTTCTTATGCAGTTCTTCAGATTTCTTCTTCGCCTTTAAAAGTTCCTCATAGTCCAAGCTCGGTTTTTCTATTCGATCTAGATCTTCCGGCCACCTAACAGCTGGTGATATAGTGAACCACCACACGAAGTTCTCAGGGTCTACCCAGCCATGCTTGAAGACTTCAGAGCTGATTCCAGTGGAGGGATTAACGTAATCTAAATGAATGGACCCGAAGGGGGAACGCCAAATTTTGAAATCTTGACCTTGCTTAATTATCTTCTTCTTTATTATACCGCCTAAATCGCCGAAGTCTCTAGGGTCCGGGACCATATCGGGCTCTTCATGATATAAAGCCCTGTAAACTCGATCAATAGGCTTCACATCTATATCCTCCTATCATTCAAACATTTCTGGAACTTACAAATCTTTAAAATGTTTAGATCCGGTTCCATTACTTAACATCTCATAACAAAGGCATTCATCTACAACATGCTCATAAACCTATAAACAATAGAACCGGAAAGAGAGCGGGAAAGACTCAAAACCCAGACCCAAAAAAGAAGAAACAGCCACAAAACCCAATTAGTCCACAAAGCAATAGTATCCTTTATAAGTTGGGTTTAATAATTTTTTAATGTTTTAATTGGTTTATGTATGGGTTGTTGTGTTATGGCGTTACGGGCGAAGGTGCTCAAACACCTAGAACGGAAGGCTTCAGACTTCTACACGCTGGTTAGGGATTTAGACGCCGATGTCACCATATTAGCGAGGGAGCTCAACAACCTGTTGAACGCCGGCTATGTCACGAAGATAGACGACCTCTTCTACTTGACGGATCGCGGTAGGGAATACCTGAAGGTCGAAGAATCCGATACTGAGTCGTAAACGGGTACAAAACAGTGAAACTGCTCAAAAGCCTGGTTAGGGAAATTACCCGCCTTCCCCAGCACGTCCCTTAAGGGACTTTACCTCCGTTGGTAGCTGATGGATTTCTACTTCATTCTCTCCTCTATGGGGATGTACTCTATGTCGAACCCGAAGTGTTTGGGGCCTAGAACCTCCAGCCCCTTCTCGGTTCTGAAGATTTCTACGCACTTCACACCTATGACAGCGACTCTGTCCCCAGCTTTAAGGTCTGTGTTCGTTATGGGTTCAGCCGTCTCGAGATCAACTACCTCTATGAGGTCTGGGCTCGTAACCTTCGGCTCCCCATCGATCCAGAGTATGTGGTTCTCGTTCTTGAACCATATCTTGGCCTCTTCGCCTCTGAACTCCTCCATACCCTTTATGAGGGTTGTCCCGTACATGTAGCCCTCCCTGCTCTCCCAGTTCTTCCCTGAGACCACCCCCTTGAAGAGTAGCCATCCCCCCTTAAACTCCACGGCTTCGCGGACTGGGTCTCCGCCCCTCTCCCTCGCCTCCCTAACCCTCCTGCCGAGCTCCATGGCTTCTGAGAGGGTTCCTTTGATCACGGTCTCCTTCATCTCGTTTCCCTTCATGGGGAAGCCCGCCATGCCCGTTCCGTAACCGGCAACACTTATGAGCTTACCGATCCTCTCGGCTAGAGCGTAGTTCACGGCCTCCTTGATTATGCAGATGTTGCCCCACTCATCGTGGCAGATTAGGGGTGTAATCCTCTTACCTTTAATGCAGGGTGCGGTCTGCGCGATCTCCGGTATAGCCCTCCCCACGTAGTCGCCGTCAATGACTGGAACCCCGTGGGTTGCCGCCGCCAATACGGCTCCAGCTGTGCTCGCCCCGCCAAGCTCTATGGGGACAACGGCGTCGAACTCTATTCCTAGGTAGGATTCAAGCTCCCTCACGGCGTAAGGGAGCATCCTAGCGGTTCCCTCAGCTATCTTCTTTACCAGCCCCCACCTCCTCATCTCGGCCACGGTCTCGGCGGTCTTGGGCGCTATGGAACCCATACCGAACGCACAGCAGGTCCAAGCCTCGTCTGGGACATCCTCAGCATCTACAAGTTCTATCCTCAACCCTCTCTCAAGGGCTTCCGTTAGAACTTCCACTCCAAGCCTCGGGTTTCCACCCCCACCGGTCCCCATAAAGGCGCAGCCGTAGATCAGGTTCTCAACGTCGCTTCTGGAAGATATGGTTCTCCTAGCCATGGAAGGTCACCGTTAAGTGGTTTAGGCGTCGAACTTAAAGCCTTTTACGTCAGAAAGACTGTGGGTTTAGGGCAGCCTTCCAAGCTTGTCCAGCTCATCGGCCACGTCGGCTAGACCGAGCCTTAGAAGGGTGTCTCTGCGTGGCCAACCGGTCTCCAAATCCCAGCCCTGAAGCCTGTAGAAGGCGTCTTGGAGCTCCTTCATCTCTGCCTCCGTAACCACTAGGCCCCTCTTGTACCTCCAGACGCTCCTCTCCCCAACCTCTATAGGCCTATTCCTCCTTGGTGGCGGAGTTGGAGGTTCAGGCCAGTCCGTAGGCTCGTTCAGGAACCTCCAAGCTATATCGTCCAGCCTCCTGTCGAAGCCCTCCCTAACGTTGTAGCACCTCTCCAGAACGTAGATTCTCCTACCCGCCGTTAAGATGTCTTGTGGGGTGGCTTCCACGCCCGTGGCTAAGGTGTAGAGTTCAGCCATAACCTCCTCGTTCGTGTGCATGGCTCCCCCGGAGAACTTACATATGCCGAGTGCGTCCGTGACTGCGAAGCGGTCGCCATACCAAGCCACAACCTTAGCGTGCTCTTCAGGAGTTAATGGAGGCTTAACCTCCTCGACCTCCAGAATCCTCTCAAGCCAGTCGAAGGATGAGGCAACCTGATGGAAGAGGTGGTCTGGCCCCCTCGGGTTCACCGAGTAGGACAGAACCCTAGTCTTCCATGTTCTCAGGTCCAAACCGGCGTGCTCCATGCCCTTAGAGTTGCACATAGCCCACTTCCAAGAGCCCCTTCCTAAACGCTCCGAGGCACGCTTCACACCCTCGGCGAGGAGGTTCCCAAGCCAGCCCCTCCTGAAAGCGATCATCCTGATGGCCTCAAGCATGGCCTCAGCGTTTCCAAACTTGAGCTCTAAACCTTCCGTATCAGATTTGCTGAGGACTCCGCGTTCGTAGCACTCCATCGCCCAAGATATGACCGAACCCGTGGAGATGGTGTCCAACCCGTAGAGGGCGCAGAGCTCATTGGCCCTTATCAGGGCTTCGGGCTCCGTGACGCCGGTGTTTGAGCCTAGGGCGAAGGCCGTCTCGTACTCGGGGCCCACGGTGTGCCGGGTGTAGGGGCCTTCCTTAATCACGGAGTGTAGGTGGCACCCAACTATGCAGCTGAAGCATCCCCACTTACCCTTAACGTATCCGGCTTCCTTTAGGTGGCGGTATCCTATCTTGTGTCCATCCTCAAGGAATCCTGATCTAAAGTTCAGTGATGGTAGCAGTCTGGCGCGGTTGATAAAGTCCACCAGATCCGTCGTGCACCAGTCAGGTGAGAAAGCCGATAATCTCTCCACTATCTTCATGGAGGCCTCCATGAGTTTCTCGGGGTTCTTAACCTCCACGGTTCCGCTTCCCTTTACGGCTATCGCTTTGAGCCTCTTGCTACCCATGACGGCTCCAACCCCTCCTCTGGCTGAGACGTTGTAGACGGTGTTCATGACGGATGCGTACTTGACGAGGTTCTCGCCAGCCGGGCCTATGCATACGGTCTTTATGTCTCTGTCCTTATGGTCGCTCTTGATTGTCCGGTTGGTCTCCTTCACGTCCATGCCCCAGAGGTGCTCGGCGCTCCTAAGCTCAGCATGATCGTCTTCTATCCAGAGGTATAGGGGCTTCTCAGCCCTCCCATAAACCACGATGTGGTCGTAACCTGCAAACTTGAGCTCTCCGGCGAAGTGGCCTCCGGAAACGGACTTCAAGTAGAGGTTGGTTTGGGGAGACTTTGTGGTAACGGTGAGCCTGCCCGTCATGGGGACGGGGGTACCCGTTAATGTTCCAGCCCCGAAGATGAGCACGTTCTCGGGTGAGAGCGGGTCGACCCCCGGCTTGGTCAAATCCCACAGGAGCTTAGCGTTTATTCCCCTACCGCCTATGAAGGCTTCGCGCAGTCCTTTAGGCGTCTCTTCCTCCCGGACCCTACCCTTCGTAAGGTCTACGTACAGGATTCTTCCAGCCCACCCGTACATGGCTACCAAGTCTCCAACACGGACTTTAAGGCCTCGATCCTGCTCTCGGCGAGTCTACTTCTCCTCCTCAAGGCTTCAGGAGTCGCCTCCACCCA
>LUCD01000085.1 GCA_001593925.1 Candidatus Bathyarchaeota archaeon B26-1 | reverse complement strand
TCCTCCCCTCTAGGACGAGTTCGGCTTCAGCCGGGACGTAGGCGTCCACCTTCTCACATTTGATTAGGGTGAGTTCGCCCTTGAGGAGGGCGTTCGCCACCCCGTACTCGCTGACCCCGAAGGGGGGCGAGGAGGCCGCGGCCAACGTGACGGCCGGGTGGACACCTATGGAGATTCCGACGTCTAGGTCTGTTCCCTCCTCCTTCGCCATTCTCCACAGCTTGTAGAGGTGCCTCGGAACCAGCCTTATGGCTAGGTGGTTGTCATCTAGGAGTAGAAGCCTATGGACCGAGACGTTTTCGACCCTCCCTTCCGGGTCGCGGGCTGAGATTACGGCAGAGGTTATGTAGGGTCCGGCGTCCTTCTCGTAGTGTGTCAAGATCGGTATCTTGGAGAGCCGGGGCTTCTCCTCGACCTCCATGACTGGAGCGTCCTTGACTATTTTTGGGGGTTGAGGATTTCTCAAAGATTCAATCATCCTCTGGTAGAACTCTTCTTCAGAGACATCTAGGGCCGAGTATATTCTCCCGCGGGTCGCGGCGACGTTTCCGATGATCCTCACGTCGAAGCCTTCAACATTCTCGAAGAGGAGAACCGGCCCCTTAGCCAGCCTACTCATCACCCAAGCGGCCTCGAAACGCGTTGAGACCCTCCTCTTCACACGGAGAACCTCTCCTCTAGAATCCATCTTCTCTAAAAAGCTCCTTAGGCTCATTCCTTCTCCTCCTTCTTAGCCACGACTTTCTTCATCAACTCTAGGAAGGTTCGAGATGCCTTCATGTCGTCGGCGGTCCTCGTGAAGACGGAGACCAACGCTACCTTCCCAACAATATCGGATAATCTCTCAGCTAGGAGCTTAGCCGCTACGATGTTCCGGTCTCCTAGGAGTATGGAGGAGGCTGTCAGCCCTCCTATGCCGGTTCTCTTGGGGATGGAGACCGAGAGTGTTCCTAGGCTGTCAGCTCCCTCGCTTAAGAAGAGTACGCACGCGTTTCTAAATTCGAGGTAAAAAGCCGAGAATACCTTTCCATTTCTCTCTACGGTTTCCCTGATGATCTTCGTGTTGGACAAGGAGTTCACCTGCTCCACATTTAAAGAGGACCAACGTAACCGTGTCGCTTAATAGATGCACACTCTCACTATTTATTGGTTTCACGTTTCAAAGGGGTCCGAATCCGTTATGGCGAGGTCTGAGAAGGCTGATAAGATACTCCAAGTGTTGAGGAGAAGTTTCGGGGTTCCAAGGCTCCCCAGCGTAGAAGACCCCTTTAAGGTTCTCGTGAGAACAGTTATCTCCCAATCGACGGCTGAGACCAATACGAGAAGGGCGTACCAGAACCTTTCGGAGAGGTTCCAGATAACTCCTGAAGCCCTATCAAAGGCAAGCCTCAAAGAGGTTGAGGACGCCTTGAGGGTTGCAGGCCTATACCGGAACAAGTCTAGGGTCCTCAAGGAGATTGCGCGTCGAGTGTTGGAGGAGTTCTCCGGGTCTCTCGACTTCATCTACTCCACGCCTCTAGCTGAGGCTAGGAGGAGGCTTATGGAGCTGCCGGGTGTAGGTTTTAAGACGGCTGATATCGTTCTCCTCTTCTGTGCTGGTAGACCCGTCCTTCCAGTCGACACCCACGTGAAGAGGGTCTCGAAGAGGTTGGGGTTAGCCCCTTCGGATGGGAGCTACGAGGATGTGAGGCTGTCTCTCCAAAGACTGTACGAGCCGAAAGAATACTTCGACGTGCACATGCTTCTGATAGCTCTCGGCAGAAAGTACTGTAAAGCCTTGAAGCCCTCGTGTCCGGTCTGCCCAGTCAGAGATTTATGTCCGTCGGCTTCGGTTTGAGAGACTTGCCGCTCGGATACTCAATCTCTTTCCCCTCAGTGTTCAGTCTAACCTCGCCGATGTGGATCGACGATACGGTCTCAGTGACGCGCGTATAAACCCTTATGATCCTCCTCTTTGGGTCTATGTTGCAGAGGACGCCTATTCCTAAGAGGTTTCCTCTGGAATCCTTCAAGCCGAGCAGTCTCCCGCTCTCGTCTCCCCTCCTCAAAATGACCACTGGCTTCTTGAAGTACAACTCCAGCTTCGCACGGGTTTCTTTGTTCAGGCATCTATCTAAGAGTAGGAAGGCCTTATCCAGTGTCTCGCCGTAATAGATCGGCGGAGCGCCGAGTACCTCTTTAAGTTCCGTTAATCGTTCCTGATCTGGCGTGCAACGGAGTCCCAAGAGCCTCATAATCGGGTCTCCTTCAAGCCTCACCCAGTTCAGGTTGAACACTCTGACCTTGGCGTCTTTTAAGTACTTTTTATAGGCCATCTCGCGTAGAGACTTTCTGACCTCTCGGCTTCTCCTCCTTATGGTCTCAGGAGGCTCAATCCGTAAGACCTCCACGTCCTTGAGCGTCGAGATTATGGGGGTGAGCTCCCCCTTCTCCTCTAAGGCTAAGATGATCTCTGGAGAAGTCTTCTCTACGAGCCGAACCTTATATTCCACCGCGTCCTCTCCGGAGACCCACCCGTCAGTATTCAGTATCGTCAAGTCCGCTCCTGCTTCTTCTGCTCGACGTGTCAGGACAGTTAAGGCTTCAACTACCTCGTCACAAGCCCTACTCGGAGTCGTCGACCCTATAAAGATCATGCTACAGGGTTTAGTTACGAAGAGATCGGTTACGGGCCTCTCTAGGAGGCTGAATCCGACGGTTGCTGGCGGACCTATGTCGGACTGGCCTAGGTCCCCGTCGATCGCGGCTACCTTGTAGCCATGTAAGATGGCTAAGTTGGCTAAGTACGTGCAGAGGCTGGTCTTGCCTGAGTCAACCCCGCCCATCACGAGGACGAGCCTCGGAGACTTGGAGATCACATGCTGAGCGGCTTCCTTCCATGATTGGGGAACGGTTTCTCCCTCTAACTCCATGATGGACGCTGAGTCGCCCAGCAAGGCTTCGAGTTCGGAGTCCTCTAGGAAGAAGAAGGGCATACGTTTCCCGAAGCGGACTAGAACCTTCTCTTCGGGGCTGATGGGGGCGCCTAAAACCGTGGCCTTTCCCGAGAGCATGATGATCGAAGCCGGACCGTCTATTAGCAGGGTCTTACCTGCCTTCACGACGCGTCTTATCCGAGCGTCCTTCATAAGTCTCTCCCTTTCTCTCAGCTATCTTGACGGCTGAGTCGGCGTCTCTCAGCTTCCGCCCTCTCCCCTCCCACGTCCGGCTCGTCCCAACCTCGTTCACAACTTCTAATTCAACGTTTCCGGGTAGAACCCTGTATAGGCGTTTCAGGAGCTCTTCGGCTAGATATGTTACGCCTCCCCCTATCTTTACCCTCTGAACTTTAGCTGGGTTCTCGCTTAACGCCTTCAGAATGGTGTCGAGGGCCTTCTCGAGGGTGAGGCCGTCCTCGGCTTTCAGGACCGTTCCGTCGCATAGGACAGCTACTCCGAAGGTTTTTCCAGGGTCAACCCCTATAGTCACTTCGTTGTAGATGCGTTTTCCTTGAAGTATCCTGATAGCTTCGTTCACGATCTCTTCCGGCTCATTTTTTGGGTTAAACACTAGGATGTTTGGGTGGTCGATTACGCTCTGCTCCTCCTCCGTCGTCAGGACGACCTTGACGGTCTTTGGAATAGGCTTTCCAGGAAGTATGCTAAGGAAGGGGAGACGCCTCTCCTTAAGTTCACTCACCAGCTTGTAATAGGCTCTTCCGGAGACCGTGACGACGGCTATTTTCGCTCTCATAAACGGCACTTAAAGAATAGTTTATGTGAAGTCACGGATTAAAATTGTGGTATAGAAGTCATCTTGACTCAGTGTGTTCATCCTTTTGTAATAGGCCTCTCGGCAGCTGAAACGTTCCTTTAGGATTTAGGGACGCTCCTAAGAGACTATCCTTTAAGCTCCGGGAGAACCAGCCCTTTAAGTTAGACGTCGAGCGTACGTTGCTCTACGGTAGCCCGGTTTACCGGTTGCGGGAGGCCGGCTTTGGCTAGAATGTTTATATGCCTGCGGCGTCAACTGAAGGTTTAGAGGAAAAGGATTAAGTATCAGCTCAACCTTCGCTCTTTCGGTGTGGCCCTTTGAGGGTCAACATGTACAGAATCTCGACGGGATGTGCTTCTCTTGACGGTCTCTTAGGAGGGGGGATAACTTCTGGGAGTATAACCTTAATCTACGGGGAGGCCGAGACGGGTAAGACCTCCCTAGCAATCCAGTGCGCGGTGAACTCGGCTAAGAACGGATATAAGACGATATTTATTGATTCTGACGGAGGGTTCACTCCTGAGAGGCTCTACCAGATAGCCCGAGGTTTCTCCGAGGAGGCGTCATCCCTCATAGTTATAATGAGGCCTAAAGACTTTCTGGAGCAGGCTGAGGTCATCGATAACCTCGACAAGTGCGTGACTGGGCGGCTCGGCCTTGTGGTGATCGACACGGTGACGTCGCTGTATCGAGCCGCGTTAAGCAGTGGAAGCCTCTTCGCCCTCAACAGAGAGTTGAACCGTCAAGTTGCAACCCTAGCTGAGCTCTCCAAGGCTTATAAGGTGCCGATACTATTGACGAGTCAGGTTAGGGAGTCCTTCACTGAGGAAGGAGCCGAGGTTAAACCCGTTGCTACAAGAGTTCTCAAGTTCTGGTCCGACATAATCATAGGTCTAAGCCGTACACCTCGGAGAGGAGTCGTCTCTGCGAGGATTGAGAAACCCATCCTACCTAAAGAAGAGCGGACGCTGATGCTTCTCATTGGAGAATACGGAATAAAAGACTACAGGCCGTAGAACAGCCTTTAAGGAGATGTCATCTTGAACGGCGACGGAGTCTTTGCGGTTGCACGTCTAGTCTTCGACGCCCTCTACTACATCTTCCCAGCCTACTGTGCCAACGCGGCTCCGGTTCTCTTCGGGGGAGGCAGACCGCTCGACGGGGGCCGAAGGTTCATAGATGGGAGACCCATACTGGGCTCTCACAAGACCATCCGCGGACTCATCTCAGGCATAATCGTTGGAACCCTCGTAGGGTGGGCTCAAGAATCCTTGGCGCCCAGAGCTGGTTTAGCCCGAGGGAGCACGCTCTTGGGGCTACTGCTCACTTTAGGGGCGTTAACTGGAGACTTGGCAGGCTCGTTCATAAAGAGGAGGCTGAACCTGAAGCCTGGAGAGTCCTTCCCGGTTCTTGATCAGCTAGGCTTCGTTCTTGGAGCTTTTCTATTCTCCTTGACTGTTGAGCCTCCGCCCCTAAACTATGTGGTTGTAGTCTTGGTCTTGACCCCTCTCATCCATCTATTGACGAACCTCATAGCTTACATGCTCCACCTCAAGAGAAGCCCGTGGTGACTTGAGCAACCGGCTTAAGAAGATAGCGGTTTATATGCTTCTGCCAGAATAGTATTCCCGGCTATGAGGCTACCTCTCTTCAACGTTGTGAAATCAGCCTTCTGCACGTGTCTCCCCAAGTACAACATCAACCCGTACCTTGGGAGGTGTAGCCACGGATGCGTTTACTGTTACGCAGTCAAGTTTCCAAGTTTTAGGGGCCCGGTGAAGCCGCGTCTAAACCTAAAGGAGAAGGTTAGAGAGGCGGTTGCGAGGACGAAGGTTAAGCTCCCAGTTATGCTCAGCGACTGCACAGACCCCTATCAGCCCCTAGAAGAGAAATATGAAATAACCCGTGAGTGTCTCAAGGTCTTGGCTGAAAACGGTTTCCCGCTCCTCATAGTGACGAAGTCCGACCTAGTGACTAGGGATATAGACCTCTTCAAGAGAACCCCCACTGTGGTCTCGATGAGCATCACCACGCTCAGGGAGGAAATCTCCAGCCTCATAGAACCTAACGCTCCCAGCCCCGAGAGGAGGTTCAAGGCCCTCGAGAAGATAGCTAAGGAGAAGATTCCAACGGTTCTAAGGATCGACCCTATAATACCGACCGTGAACTCAGACCTAGAAGAGTTGGAAAAACTGGTCTCGGCGGCCTCACGGATCGGCGTGAAGCAGGTAACAGCCTCAACGATGAAGCCAGTGAGAGGGTTCTTCAAGAGGTTCAAGGAGAGGGTTGACCGGGAGACCTACCGGAGGGTTCTAGAAGCCTACTCAGATGGGTTGTGGATAGCCGGATATAAATACCTCCCAGTCGAGAAGAGAGCCTCGCTCCTTAGACGCTTAAGATCGATAACCCTAAATTACGGCTTGGAATTCGCAACGTGCCGGGAGGGAATTCAAAACTTAAACACAAACATCTGCGACGGGACAGCCTACTGCAGAAACATCCTCAACCACTACGTGGTCCACAATAAAGAGTAACAGTCGCTTCGTCCCTCCCCCATCTTGAATCCGCAA
>LUCD01000084.1 GCA_001593925.1 Candidatus Bathyarchaeota archaeon B26-1 | reverse complement strand
GGAGCCGCAGAGCCTCTAAGCTCCACGGTTCGATCATACCCCCCGACATAGCCATCTGCGAGGACTGTCTGAGGGAGCTCCGAGACCCAAAAAACAGGCGGTACAACTACTTCTTCATAACGTGCACAAACTGCGGTCCTAGGTACACTATCATCGAGAGGCTTCCATACGACCGCCCCAACACAACCATGAAGAGTTTTCCCATGTGCTCCCTCTGCGCCGAGGAGTACGCGGACCCTTCAGACCGCCGTTTCCACGCTCAGACGATCGCGTGCCCGAAGTGCGGCCCGAAAGTGTACCTGACAACTGGAGACGGCCGACACGTCGATTGCGAGGACCCGGTAAGGGAAGCAGGGAAACTGTTGGAGGAGGGTTACATCGTCGCCGTTAAGGGGAACGGAGGCTTCCACATCGCGACGGCGACCACAAAGTCCGAGCCTATAGCCAGACTCAGAAGGGTTAAGCATAGACGTCAGAAACCCTTCGCGATCATGGCTCGAGACTTGGAGGCCGTCAAGACCTTCGCCGAGGTCTCGAAGTGGGAGGCGCAGCTCTTAACATCGTACATTAGGCCCATAGTCCTCCTCAAGAAGAGTGAAGATTACTACCTCTCCGAACTCATCTCGCCTGGCCTCCATAACGTAGGGGTTATGCTTCCTTACACAGGCCTCCACGTTATGCTCTTCGACTGGACCCGCGAACCAGCCTTCGTCATGACGAGTGGAAACCCTCCCAGCGAGCCGATCGTAACCGATGATGAGGAAGCCTTGAAGAGGCTTGGACGGGACGTCGACTACTTCCTCTTCCATAACAGGCTCATAGCGCAGAGGTGCGACGACTCCGTTGTCAGGCTTCATGGGAGAACCCCCACGATTATCCGGAGGTCCAGAGGATACGCTCCCGAACCCGTCCGCCTCAGCAAACCCTCAAGTAGATGTGTGCTCGGGGTCGGCGGAGAAAAGAACGTGACCGCGTGCATAATCTTGGAGGATAAGGCTTTTCTCTCCCAGCACATAGGCGACGTCGAGACCCTCGAAACCTTGAACTTTCTGAGAGCAACCATCAACCATCTGACGAGTCTGACAAACTGCACCGTCGAGGCGGTTGCCTGCGATCTGCATCCACTTTTCAACACGACGAGGCTTGCGCAGGAGCTCGGCGAGAAGTTTGAGTGTCCAGTGGTTCCCGTCCAGCATCACCACGCGCACCTGGCGGGCCTCATGGCCGAACACAATCTAGAGGAGATTGTGGGGATAGTCTGCGACGGGTTCGGTTACGGCTTGGACGGTACGGCGTGGGGGGGCGAGATTCTCTACTCAAATATTAAGGAATTTAAAAGGCTTGGACACCTCCAGCCGCAACCTATGGTTGGAGGGGACTTAGCAACCAAGTATCCGTTGAGGATGGCGGCGGGAATCCTCTCCAAGGTGGTAGACATCGAGGAGTGGCTCCAGTCGAGGAGTCGACTTCTCCCACATGGAGAGGTTGAGGCCTCCCTCATAGCCGAGGAACTTCGGAAGGGGAGAATACCCGTTTGGACCACGAGCTGCGGCCGAGTTTTGGACGCGGTCTCCTCCATACTGGGCATCTGCCAAGAGAGGACCTATGAAGGGGAACCGGCTATAAAGCTGGAATCGGCCGCCTCGAAGGGTAGGGACGTTCTCAACCTTAAGCCGAAGATCATAGGAGACAGCGTCCTAGACACGACGTATCTGGTGTTAGAGGTTCTTGAAGGGTTGAGCCGACATAAAGTCGCGGACTTGGCGTACTCCGCCGAGGCTTACTTGGCTCGGGGGTTGGCTCAGATATCCGTCGAGAAGGCTGACGCGCTCGGTGTTGATGCTGTGGGTTTCTCAGGAGGGGTTGCGTACAACGAGCATATAACCCGGACCATGAGGGAGATAATCGAGGAAAACGGCCTGAGATTCTTCGTCCATAGGCTTGTTCCTCCTGGTGATGGGGGAACCTCTTTTGGGCAGTCGGTTGCGGCGGCCTACAAGCTCTAAGGTTCAGAACCCTAGGCTGGGAGGTGTCCGGTTTATCCGCGTCTCACGTTCTCGATCTTCGAGTACGCGTCGTCAAGGAGCATGATCCATCTCAGATACGAGTTGACGGCGGCCCTCAAGGCCGTTGTGTCGCTCGCTTTGAAGGTGAGCGTTAGGGTTTTTCCGTTCTTGTCAATGTTGACCTTTGAGCGTGGGGTTGGAGAAGACTCGGTCTCAGGCTTTAAGGCTTTATATATTATTGTGGATTCTCGTTCTGAGGGGAGACTTATCCGTATGGTTGCGTAGGCTTTTGAGGCCGTCTCCACGTTTATACGCTCCACACGAGGTGGGAGACCCTTATTCGGGGACCGACCTCCACCCCTTCAGGATGGAGAAAGAAGGAGATTTGGATGCATCCCGAGTCTTCTAGGGTTAGCCTCATCTCGGCGTCGTGGTTTTCCGGCTTGTCCTCCTCGATTATCGGAGCTTCCAGAAACTCCGAAAGGGCTCTTAGGAGCCTTCTCACCTCAGGTTCTCCATCCTCGGGTCCCCTGAGGAAGAGAGACCGGACGCTCCGTCTCCTCTTCGCCCCGAACTCCCTCTGGAGCTTTATCCCTCTAACGTAGATTCTCGGGTTAACCTCGACGAGCCCAGCCTCACCAACCTTGAAGAGCCTTATCCTTCCCGGACCCCCCTTCCACCGATCTACAACAATAACCTTTTCTAGGCCTCTCCACGCAGCTTCCTCAGCCACCCCTTCAAGGCTGAGTTTCCCACGGTTTATCCTCGTTGTGCCGGGTATAACCGATGCGAGGTCGTGGGTGAACGTTCTTATTCTTCTAGTCGGCCTCCGGGAGGTCGTCAGCAGGATCATCGTCGGCCTTTTCTGTCCGTTTATGCTCCTCTAGCCGCCACGCGCCTGGAAGTTACTCCAAGCTTCGTCACGGGAACGTAGGTTCCCCCGGTGAACTTGAACCCACACTTCGTGCAGACCCATATCCCAGCGCTTTCTCTCTTAACGGTTAGGAATCCACATTGGGGACACTTGTGGGGCTTCTTCATCTCCGAGATTATCTCGCGGTAACGTTTCCTAACGGTTACCCCGTATCGGGCGCCGAGCCCGCGTGTCGGCCCAACCTTCTTAGTCCTCTTCTTCCTCATCAACCCTCCACCACGATCTTCCTTAGCTCTTCAGATTTCTCTCTGGCTATACGCATAGCTTCCAGAACCTGTTCTTTTGTGAAGAAGCCTCCGCCACCCTTCTGTATGGCGCAGATATTGCCGTCCTTATCGAAGGTGAATGTTATCCTTGCGTTCATAACCTCCTCCTCGTCGAGCCACGGGTCCACAACCAGCTTACCGTCGATCTCTGCCAAAGTAACGGCTATTGGATAGTTCCTGATAGGCAAAGGTTTGAAGCCGGGTTTTATCTTGACAACCTCGCCGTCCTCAACCTCGTAGTTGAAGATTTTAGTGTTTAGGAGCGCCGCCAACGCGGCCATGGCTGAGGTGTCTATGAGGTTCCCATCATGATTGAGCACGTACACATCCACGAAGATTATGAAGACCTTCTTCCCGGGGATTATGCAGAGCTCTTCGAGCGGTATGGACTTTGACTCTCTGAGCCCCCTGTCAACAACCCTCGCGAGCTCTATGGACTCCTCTCCCGGAGGCCCAGCCTCGAACTCCGGGGAAGCCAACGGAACGAGCTCCGAGTTGACCGTGAGCACTCCTTCGTTAGGCCGGTCGGAGTAAGGTTCTCCTATCCCCACCTTCACCCCAACTAGAACTATCGTCCTTCCCAAAGAGACTTTGGCTGAACCCTCAGCGCGCTCGATCAGCCCCCTCTCGATCTTGATCTCCCTATACTCGGTTAGGCCTCTCCCGTCGAGCCTCATCCCGTTCGCGATGAGCTGAGCTATCTGCCTCCTTCTAACACGCGAAACCGTCACGGGTGTTGTCACTGTTCTTCAACCTCCCTCTTTATGGCTAGATACCTAGCCTTTAAGGCTTCCTTCTGCATCTTATAAATCCGCTTGCAACCTTCGATGGCTAGGTTTACGGCCTGCTCGAACTCTTCAGGGGTTAGGGTTCCGTCCATCTGGAGGAGGGTTACGGCGTTGAGGTTCGGCATGAAGGCTACGGGTACGTCGGCTTCACCCTCCTTGTCCTCGATATCGTTCAGGTCTAAGACTATTTTGTTGTCAACTTTGCCGGCGGCACATGCCACGACGAGGTCTCTCATGGGGATTCCGGCGTCGGCCAACGCTAGAGACGCGACTGTTATTCCCGCGCACCTCGTTCCACCGTCAGCCTGCAGAATCTCGATGAACAGGTCTATCGCTGTTCGGGGATAATGCTCAAGGAAGATCGCAGGCTCTAGGGACTCCCTGATGACTTTAGAGAGCTCTATCTCCCTCCTTGAAGGGGCTGGAGACTTCCTCTCCTCAACCGAGAACGGGGCCATGTGGTATCTGCATCTGAGTAACGCTCTGTCAGGCAGGGTTAGGTGGCGCGGATGGGCCTCTTTAGGCCCGTAGACCGCGGCTAGAATCTTGTTCTTTCCCTGCTCTATATATGCCGACCCGTCGGCGTTGTTTAGAACCCCAACCTCTATCTTTATGGGTCTCAGCTCATTCCATTCTCTGCCGTCAACCCTCTTTCCTTCCTCATCTATCAGTCTCACGGGGGCTTTTTGCATCTTGTTTGATCTCCTCCTTCATCTTTTCTCTCCTTATCATCTCGGCTACTCGGTCTGTAAGTCCAGACGTGTGAGCCTCATGTTCTATCTTACGGATCGCTTGGATGGCGAGCCTCTCATCCTCAATCCTCCTGCCCAATATAAGTATTAGGCCGTTCTGTCCAACCGTTATCCTGCACCCTGTCTCCTTCTTCAACATGTTTATCATCGACCCCTTTCTACCGATAACTCTGGGAATCTTCGTCGGAGTTATCTTCACTATCTGTCCGCGAGTTATCTTTCCAAGTCCCCTCTCACGCATAGTGAGGGTCGGGGCGCGCGTCCTATCGAAGGATGTTATCTTCGCTATCAAGAGGTCTCCCGTGTCAAGTATCTCCGTAAGCTCGTCTCTCTGAGGCTTAAAGGACCTTTCCAAAACGTCTGAGGCGCGGAGTATCGCAGAGTAAGGCGAGTTTATATCTACAACCCACCCGTTAACGTTCACTTCAACAACCTTACCGATCACCAAGTCTCCGACGGACGGGATGTAGAAGGCGTTCAAGGCTACAACGCGGACCTCTCTCTCATTATACTCCACGAGGCCGGGCCTACTCGCGTATATCTTGTTCCCTAACTTGTAGGTGTTACTCCCAGCCTTATAGTCTCCCTCGGCTAGCAGATCACCCGGCGTCACAATCTCCCTATTCTCATAAAAAGTCGTCAAACTCTCAACTCCTCCCTTCTAATTCTTATTCAACTCACTTGACAGGTTCGACTTGGACTCTTCCTCGACTCGCCTCTCCAACCTTCTCTAGGAAGGGGCCGTACAACCCGGCCGGCATCTCGATGACGGCTGAGTATGACCCGTCGGGACGCCACTCCTCTCTCTTCACCGCTCCAAACCTCTTGATGATCCCGTAGACCTTCCCAACGTGTTCAGTCGGCACCTGAACAGAGACTGAGAGCTGCTCCATCTTTATCGGTATGATGGGCCTCAAAGCCTTTATGATCTCATTCGCCTGTTCCTCAGCGCTTCTGAAAGGGTCGATCGGGTAGTGAATCTGCTCCATCGCTTGACTTATACGGAGCGGAGGGTGAGGCAGGTTGGTTCTAGGGTCGATGCAGTTCCTAGAGATGAACGCTATTATCTGCTTCCTCTTCTCCTCGATCATCCGCCTCCTCTGCTCGGCGGTCAGCTGGAGGCTTCCCCTCTTCAGGATGACCTCGGCTATCTTCTGAACATCCGTGGTCCCAAAGAACTTCTTCAGCTTCTCCTCTGAGACCTTCAAGCCTTTCTTTGCGTCGCTGAAGACCACGTCCATAGCTAATATATTTGAGATTGGAATGTTCCTTCCCAGCCGATAAGAGAGAGCCGGCTCAGGCTTAACAAGTATCTCAAAGTTCTCCTTGCCCAGACTTATGTGGGCGATCGTGTACCTCCCGCTCATCCGGTTTCACTGCCCTGAACTTCCTTGATATAGGCTTTCACCTCTTCTTCAGAGAGCATCCTAAACTTCTTCGTGTCCACCGGAATAACAGCTATCTTGATCGACGGCTCTTCACCCCTAGCTCGAAGCGAACTCACCAAGCACTTCGTAGCAAGCTTTATGCTCTCCTCCAAGGTGAGGTCTTCCCGGTACTCTTTCTTCAAGATGTTCTCAACGGTCTCTTTCCCTATCCCTATGGCCAC
>LUCD01000083.1 GCA_001593925.1 Candidatus Bathyarchaeota archaeon B26-1 | reverse complement strand
CCACGTCTTCCTTGAGGAACTCTAGAAGATGTTCACGCAGAAGCGCGTCTGGAACCCTCAAACCACGCATCACTCCCAAAACCGCAACGGATGTCTCAAACTTAATTTAAAGGAGGGAAGAACCTTAAAAATTATCAGCGTAAACACGTCACCTCAAGGGCGGCTTAACCACGACGCCGCTCTCGTTCAAATAACATCGGATAGGAGAATGGATGGACCTCAACACTTGGGCTGGCCAAATCTGCACGCTTCGACCCGATCTAAACAGGCTGGAAAGGAAGGGAAACTGGTTTATGCATTCTTTAGTAATGAATTGGCGGTGAGAAGGGGATGATAGAGGTTACGGGGCATAGGGGTGCAGCTGGCTTGGAGCCGGAGAACACTCTCAGGTCGATAAGGAGAGCCATAGACCTTGGCGTGGACAGGGTTGAGATCGACGTCCGCGTCTCCAAGGATGGGCATCTAGTTGTGATTCATGACGAGACTGTTGATAGAACAACTGATGGCCATGGATACGTTAGGGACCTAACCCTCCAGGAGTTAAGGAGGCTTGACGCCGGAAAGGGTGAAAGGATACCTACGCTTGAGGAGGCGTTGAGGCTCACGATGGGTAAGGTTAAGCTCCAGATCGAGCTTAAGGCCGCGGAGGCAACCGAACCCGTCGTCGACTTGGTCGAGAGATACGGCGCGGAGGAAGAGGTCATAGTAACGTCCTTCATGCATGAGCTCCTCGGGAGGGTTCATGAGCTCAATCCATCCATCAGAACCGGGGCTCTCTTCTTCAATGTAGAAGGGGACATCTTCCAGAA
The DNA here is from genome assembly GCA_001593925.1 of Candidatus Bathyarchaeota archaeon B26-1. Lineage (GTDB taxonomy): Archaea > Thermoproteota > Bathyarchaeia > Bathyarchaeales > B26-1 > B26-1. The sequence goes on along the minus strand of LUCD01000083.1, from coordinate 6,620 downwards.
GGCTATTGATCACCACGCTGAAGCGGTTCACATATTCTATCGGCGGGTAGACTCAGAGATCGTAGATGAAGCCCACAGAAGAGGGCTGAAGGTCTCAGTCTGGAACCCAGATAAGCCGGAGGAGATGAGGAGAATGATAAACCTAAAAGTCGACGTGATAGGGACGAACAGGCCTGACCTGCTCCTGAGCCTCCTAAAAGATCAGGGAATGAGATAGGGTAAGATTTAAAAGCCGCACTGTCCTTTTCTAGCCTGAAGGGTTCCGCGGTTACCGTCGAACCTAAACCAAAGAGGGATAGAGAAGAGGCGCGTGAAGGAGATGGCTAGATCAATGAAGATTCAAGGAACCTCTCTGATCCTCTTCTCAACCTCCAATCGGCAGGCCTCACAGAACTTTGGGTGCTTCCGGTCCGTCATGCCTATGTGAAGGGAGAACGCCATCACGCACTTTGGGTTACTGCAGTGGCCGAGGCCCAACGTGTGGCCTATCTCGTGGATCGCCTCCTTCACAGCCCTCTCTTTGAGGAGCCTCATGTCTCTCGGAAAACCGTAAAACTCCGGCCTAAGCCTGTACAAGGAGATTAGGGCGGCTCTACCAGGACACTGAGCCTCGCCGAAGATGAAGTTCATTCTGGGCGCGTAGATGTCCACGTCCAAGACTCCTAAAGCCCGGTCGACTCCTAAAGCCTCGGCGACTTCAAGTATCCTCGTCAGGATTAAGCCGGCGCGGTACTGCCTCCTGAAGGGGTTGTAGGCCCTCCGGGGAATGGGAACCTCCTCCCCGAGTATAGTGTAGCTCGTCCTCGGGAATGCTGAGGATAAGGCTTCACCCACACACTTCAAGATGGACTCTTCAACTTTTCCAACCGGTACTACGGAGACGATCATTCCTTCCTTAGACCTCTACTACCTCCCCGGCCTTGGGCGCCTTCGCCTTTAGGCCCACCTCCTCCCTAATCCACTTAGCGAACATGGGGCAGTTACCCTCAGCCCCGTGGACGACGTAGACCTTCGGGTTCCCCTCCAAACCCCTAACCGTCTCTTTCAGCTCCCTAGCTCCGGAGTGGGACGAGAAGTCGAAGAACCCAACCTTAGCCTTGACCTTCCTAACCTTCCCGTCTATGACGCAGACACCTTTATCCAAGAGTTCCCGGCCGGGGGTCCCAGGTATCTGGTATCCGACGAGGAAGACGGCGTTGTTAGGCTTCTTGCCGACGGTCTGTATGTAGAAGGCGGCGGGGCCACCCTTCAGCATTCCGGCCGGAGAGATTATCACGCCGGGGCTCTTCGAGGCCTTCCTACGGTCCCTCCAATTCTCAACCCAGTCAGCCTTATGCATAGCGTTCATGAAGAGGCGGGGGTCACCTAGGAACTCGCTGTTATTCATGAGTATTCTGCTGGCCTCACGCGCCATCCCGTCGATGACAACGGAGTACTCAAAGTGGTAAGCGGCTAAGATGCAAGCTATCTCCTGAGCCCGGCCTACACTGAAGGCTGGAACCAGAACCGTTCCGCCGGCCTCCACGATCTCGGTCACCTCCTCGACGAACCTCCTCTCTAGAGCAGTCCTCTCCGTATGATCCTCGTCGGCGTACGTGCTCTCTATTATGACCGCGTCGAGTTCCCCATACTCTTGGTCAGCCCCCTTCAGTAGGCGCGTCTCCACCGCGTTGTAGTCGCTCGTGTACAGGACCCTCCTCCCCCCAGACTCTAGGAGGACCTGGGCCCCTCCCGGTATGTGTCCGGAGTTCAGGAGCCGGAACCTTATGTCGCCGACCTTAACCTCCTTCCTGTACCCCAGACTGACGGCATGCCTTAGCATAGACCTAAGCTCAATGTACTCAAAGGGGAGGTAATAACCCGAGAGCTTTATGAAGTCTCTGATCAATATGTTAGCTAGGTCAAACGCCACCCTCGTCCCATACACAGGCATCCCGTTCTTTATGTAGAAGACGGGGATTGCCCCTGAATGATCTAGGTGACTATGCGTCATCACAACAGCATCGAGGTCCCGCGGAGGGATGTGCATCGGGAAACCCGGAATATGATCGAGCATAACCCCGTAATCGAGGAGAATCTGGGTCTTCTCAGACTTGACGGCTATGGCTGCCCTCCCAACCTCCCTCGCGGACCCAAGGAAAGTTATCTTCAACGGAATCGTACTCACCATCCAGACTAATCAACTTAAAGCAAGGACTAATCTATCCTCAAAGCGTTCCTTCTCTACATATATTCAAGGTTATAAAAACGTTACTCAGATTCTCCGGTGCGAGCTCTCCTCTTCTCGGGATGGGTTAGAGCCTCCGCAACGCTCTTTACGAGGCTCTTCGTCAGTCTACGAGTCGCTTGGAAGCCTTTGAAGGGGATTCCTAAAGATTTGCATAGGGAACCGCATGCTTCGGCTACACGCCTCCCGAAAGGGCATCTCTCCCAGACCATGAGAACCATCTTGTACCTCGTCTTCTTGATGTACTCCAGAACCGTCTCCACAACGTAGTCTTCGGTCTCCGATTCGGGTGGAAGGGCGACCTCGTACTGTGAGAGGGGGTAGACCTCCCTAATCTCTAGGGGGATAACCCCGAAGGGAACGCCGTAGAGGCAGACGTGGAGGCTAGAGGCAGCTTCCTCGCCTACCTCCCTCCTAACAGACCTCACGAAAGCCTCGTATCTCCTCGACCTCCTAGGAGGCTCCATCCAAAACTCTGGGATGAGAAGGAGCACCCTCGAGCCGGCTGGGGGAGAGTAACGTTCCAGAATCTTCCTCCTGTGGCGGAGAACCTCAGGCCGGATCAGGCTTAAGGCCCCATAGAAGAAGAGGCCGCTCCTCTTCGTCACTGGGGTATGCCTCTCCAAGTATTCGCTGTACTTCCTCAATCTCCTCACGGCTTGGAGAAGCGAGGGGTGCCCGTGAGCCCTCATCTCAAGGTGCTCCCAGAGCCTACCCTCCGAGATCGCCTGCTTTATCTTTCTCATCTCAGAGAAGCATACGTAGAGGTTGTGCAGGGCGAGCTCACGTTCCCGTTCAGCCTTAGGCATCTCAGACAGGTCCTTAGGGCTCCTCTTAGAGCAGATTGGACATGAGCAAGGCAGATAGTCAAGCCGAGCCAGCCGGACGGTTCCACGTTCGGTCATGTACCGGTCGCTACGGGCGTAGAGGGAGTAGGCCGCCGAGTCGAAGAGGTCGCATCCCAAGGCCACAACCAGCGCGAACATGAAGGGGTGGCCGGCTCCGAAGAGGTGGAGAGGCCTGTTGGGGGGGATGTTCCCCTTCGCCGCCATGATCATATCGACGAGTACATCGAAGAGGTAACGTTCCATAACCGGTGTAGGGCTTCCCAGCGCGTGAATCTGGAAAGGGAGGGAACCCATCCTCCGGGCGGAGTATGCGACTAGGTCTAGGCGTTGCCCTCCCTGAATTGGGCCTACCCAGAGGATGTCGTCCCGCCTCTTTATCCTCTTCAGAGCCTCCGCCCTTCTTAAAGTCTCCTCAACCGTGTATCGGGCGTACTCCTCCGAGACCCTCCAGCCGGTTGGGATGTCCAGTATCGTGGCGATGTCGCTTCCTATCGCCTCTTGGTAGAGAACGATCCCTTCGGGGTCTATCTCGACATCCCCGTAGAGGAGGATCTGGTAGGCTCCGGAGTCCGTCATTACTACTCCGGGGTAGTCTAGGAGGCCATGTATGCCACGTTCCTCAGCTTCTTCTCCAAAGTTCCTCTTCACTATGTAAGCGTTGGTGATCACAGCTTCGCATCCAAACCTCTCCATCATCTCCTTCGGTTCAACGGACACCTTAACCGGGTTTATAACCGGTAATAGGAGAGGCGTCTCTATCGCCCCGCTCTTCGTCTCGAGGCGGCCTATCCTCCCAAGGAGGTCCCGTCCCTTAACCTCGAAGCTCATAACCGAACCTTCCTAGCAAGAGGTTTAATTATGAGGCCTCATTTAAATTCTAGTCGTCCATCAACGGGGAAAGGGATGCGGACTGATGGCGTGCATAGTTAAGCTCTACGAAAAACCGGCTTTGAGGGACCCCGTCCTGATCGAGGGGCTCCCCGGAATAGGGCTGGTAGCGAACATAGCGGCCTCCTACATGATTAGGGAACTCCAAGCGAAGCTCTTTGGGGAGATCAAGTGTTCAGCCTTCCAGAACGTCGCGGTGACGGTTAAGGGGGGCTCCCTCAAGTTCCCAACTAACCGCCTCTACTACCACAAGGGCAGATACAAAGACGAGCGAGACTTGATAATCCTCTTCGGGAACACGCAGGCTCTAACGACCCGGGGCCAGTACGAACTCTGCGGCAAAATCCTCGACGTGTCCCAGGAACTCGGATGTAAATATATCATAACGATGGGAGGGTACAGGCCTGGAACGGAGGTCAAGGAGCCTAAGCTCTACTACGCCGCCTCCGACCTGGAGACGGCTGAGGCGGCCCGAAGCCTAGGCGCAGAGGTTCTCAGGGGACAAATCTTCGGGGCGGCGGGGCTCCTCGTAGCCTTAGGGAAACTACGGGGCATGAAAGGGTTCTGCATCCTAGCCGAGACCCCGGGAACTTACCCGGATGAGGAGGCCGCACGGGAGGTTTTGAAGGCTATCTCGAAGATTCTAGGCTTGAGGATGCGCCTCGACGGTGATGTCAAGTTAGCCGAGGGCTTAGAGACTATGAGGCCGTTCGATCTACAGGTTAAACCCGTAAAGCCTGAGAGGGAGAGCAAGCCTCAATGGTTCATCTAGCTTGGCGCGGAAGGAGGCTTTGAGGTTTTGGATAGGAACAGGTGGGTGGAGAACCTACTACCCTCCGCCATTCTGTTAACGCTCACCTTCTCCACGGCCGTCTACGCGGTCGCCGCCTCGTTCTCAGTCGAGTCCTCCGTAGGGGATGGGGTATACGTCGTCGTTAGGCTTGAGAACCTAAACTCCACGGTCTACACGCACCTCACGGACCCCGCAACCTTCAACAGCACAACGATTCCGGAGAGGATCCTCCAAGAGTGCAGGAGGAGAGGCCTCGAGAGGGTCTTCTTCTACGGGGAAAGGGTAAGGTACGACCCCGTAACGGCGTCGGTCGAGGTCTCCTTCTACCTCACAGGCCTCGACATCTTGAGGTTCAGGTTCGACGAGAAGACGATGTTGAAGATTTACCGTTTAGACATGGGTTGGAGGAAGGTCGTATGCAACATAACAGGGCAGGCGGGAGAGCGCATCCTCACCCTGAACTTAGCGAAGTACTTTGGGAGGCCACTCGAGGAATGGAACCGAACCGAACATCTCGACCCTGAAAGGGGAACCCATGTTGCCTTCGTCTGCAACTACGCTGGGGAGACGGGGTTCGACCCAACCTTCAAGGTTGTCCTGCCCCCGGAAGCCGGGGACATCCAACGTTCCGGCGACTGGGTAACCTTCACGGTCCCGGCTGGACCCGTGGAGTCGGCGATCCTGAACCCGCTCACAGTCCTGGGGATAATCGTGGTCATCGACATCTCCATAATTGTCAGCAGAGAAGCGAAAGGGAAGACGAAGGTCTCAAGCTAGAAAGTTACCGACTCTAAGGAATTCAAGGAACGTTCAACCATCCGCGCTACGTCCACTTCCTTCTCGGCTTCCAGAACCTCCTCGAGGCTTGCCTTCGTGCGGGGTCTGCTCGGCGCGGCTTCACAGCCTCCAGCGGCCTTGGCGGAGACCTCGTAGGTTCCGATCTTACGTGCAAGCCTCTCCACCTCAACCTTATCGAAGCAGAGGATCGGCCTGTAGACGGGGTACTTCGTTACAGCCGCGTCTAGAACCTTGAGGTTCCACAGGGTTTGGCTCGCCTGCTCGCCTATTATCTCCCCCGTAACTATCCCGGCGGCCCCCACAAGGTCGGCTACCTTCTCGGCTATGCGGTACATGAGCCTCTTACATAGGAGGCAGATGAGCCTCCGGGGAGACTTCTCCAAGAACTCCTTCAAGTTTGAACCGTTCTGGGCTATGTAGAGCCGTCTGGGGAAGCCTGGAGCCCACTCGAAGACCGCCTTGGCGGCTTCCACTGCTCGGACCCTATCAGCCTCAGGGGTGAAGGGGCTATTGTCAAAGTACAGTGGGACTATTGGGCTTCCCCTCCTCATCGCTAACCAGCATGCGACGGGGGAGTCTAGACCCCCACTCAATAAACAGACGAGTCTAGGCTGGGTTCCGAGGGGCATCCCTCCCGACGCCCTCAAAGTGTCCACGTAGATGAAGGCCTCCTCGTCTCTAACCTCGACCCAGAAGGTTACGTCCGGGCTCTCCAAGTCCACCCTCAAATCCATCTCCGGGAAAGCCTCTAATATTCGGCTTCCAACATCCCTGCAGACGTCCTCGCTCGTGTATGGGTGGTCGCCGACCCTCCTACACCTAACCGCGAAGCTGCAACCTCTCCTCAGCCTGGCCGATGCAACTTTCAGGCATGACTCTACGATCTCTCTGAGGCTGGAGCCTGTCTCAACAGCCGGGGAGAACGATGATATCCCGAAGACCCTCGAGAGAACCTTTAAGAGGTTCTCGTTGACCTGGGCCTTCAGGTAGAGCCGTCCCGGCCTCCTTTTAAGCTCATCGTACTCGATGAGGTTGCGGCGAAGAGCCTCCTTTATATTCCTTCTGA
>LUCD01000082.1 GCA_001593925.1 Candidatus Bathyarchaeota archaeon B26-1 | reverse complement strand
TGAGTGTGGTCAGGCTTCCAACCTTGGTGAATTCGCCGAAGCTCACGGTGGCCCCCTCCCTCTTAAGGGTGTTCATAGCCATAACCACGACGACCCCGCTCATAGGTGTTGCGGCCCCGCCGAGGTTGGTTCCTAAGACCAGAGCGGACCAGAGAGCTGAGGTGTTGAAGCCATGTATTTCTTGGATCATAGGGGCGAAGGTGAGCGCTACGGCTATGTTGCTAACGACGCTGCTGGCCAGCCCGCTTACCCACAACAGGATGACGGTTGCGAAGAGAGGGTTGTTCCCCGAGACTTCGAGGAAGCTCTGTGAGAGATTGGCGAGGAGACCCGTCCCCTCCAATCCCTTGACGATTATCGAGAAGCCGCTCAGAAAGAAGATCGTCTCCCAGTCTAGGCTCCTGAAGATGTCGGAGGGGTCGAGGTTGCTCAAGCTCAAGGCGAGAACCGCGCATCCTAAAGCAACGGCTTCAGGGCTCAAATTCAACCTGTCGTGAACTATGAAGAGGCCTAGAAACAGGACGAGTAGGAGCGCAGACTTGTTAAAGAGACCCCTATCCTTTACGCTCTCCCAAGGATCATACGCGGGTACAACCTTCCTTTTACCTAGGACACGCTTGTACATGGAGTAGAGGGCGGCCATGGTTAAAGCCCATAGAATGAACTCGCAGGGCGCCAGATAGGTTACGAACTCCGTGAAGCTCATTCCCGCGTTAACCCCGATCACCATGTTGCTCACAGACCCTATCAGGGTGCTTGTTCCCCCCAGGTTCACCATGATCGCCGCTGAGACGACGTATGGAGCCGGGTTCTGGTCCATGAACTTGCTTATCGTGGTCGCGGCCGCAGCTATCATCAAGAGAGCCGTCGAGTCGCTCAGGAACATCGAGACCGCCGCCGACGTTAGGCAGACGAAGATGAAGAGTAGACGTGGGTCTCCCCCGGATATCTTGATGGCGTAGAGGGCCATGAGACGGAAGAGCCCGCTCCTGTAAGCAACCTCGAAGACTATCATCGTCCCGATGAGGAGGCCAAGTATCTTTATGTCGATGAAGGTTGTCGCCTCCTCGTACGTGAATACTCCATAGCTGAGGCCGAACCAGACCGTGAGGAAGGCTCCGAGGAGAGCTGCCACAGATATCGGAACCATCTCCAGCGCCGCAGATAGAAGGGTGAACAGGTATATGACGATGAAGATCGTGCTCTCACTGTTCATGAGGTTTCTCCTCAGCTTTTTCAGCCATCCCGGCGAGCCGGCCTGCTAGGGACCTAATCTTCTCCTCTAGAACCTTGTAGAGGATTCTCCCCATATCGTAGATCAGTACGAGGAAGATTCCTAAGGAGATGAGGCTTATCGCGGCTGTGAGGAAACCTCCGAACTTGGGTAGAGGCTCCACGAAGGGTACGACCGCCGCGGCGAAGAGCATCGTGATAAGGATATATACCAAGTCTCTGGCCGCCCGTCTTAGAGGCCTGTCCTCCTTCACGCCGAGACGCCTAACCGTGACCTCAACCCCAATATCCACTATCACAATTATGTCGGCTAGGGCTCTAACGAGGAAGACTAGGCCCATGAGTGTGGCCGCGGCCCAGAGGAGCCATCCGGCGTCGTTGTACGGCTCAATACCTACGCCCGGAACCTTCATGCCCGCAACGAACATCGGCGCTACAAGGCTCACAAACCAGAAGATGAGAGCGGTTACCAAGTTGACAACTATGCGTGGAACTCTCTGCCGAATCTCGCCGCCGAAGGATTTCCGCCCCATCCCGTTAAGTCACCTAAACCAATCACTCCACCGCGCCGTGAGCCTCTAACAAAAATAAGAAAGAGATTAAATAAGTTTTCCACCAAGAGCGGGAGAATGTTTAAGCCCGGAGGGTTAATAGCGTACGGAGCAATCTGCGTTCTTCAGAATTCTCGTCTACTCCGCCGTTCTTTCCAGCATCGACCTCCTCAGCCTCTCCGTCTCCTCCAAGTTCACCTTCATATCTTTCGGGTCTATGACCACGCCGTAATCTCTCCTAGCCGACTCCAGTGAGACTAAGCCGTCTAACACATCCTTCAGGACTAGGTTGGGGTCTCTCAGGAGGGGGTTTCCGTATCCCCCTCCTCCAGGGGTCTTGACGATTAGGATGTCCCCCCTCTCAATCTTGACGACGCATTTAGACCTCAACTTTATGGTCTTCCCGTCTGCCTTTCTTATGAGGTATTCTCCCTTAGCTCCAGGCTTCCCGCCGAAGAGCCCCCACGGGGATATCTTGGTCCTCTCCGCGAAGATCGAGAGCGTCGCCGAGGGGGCTAACAGAACCCAGCTCCTCTCAACCCCGCATCCGCCCCTCCATCTACCGGGCCCCCCACTATCCGCCCTAAACTTGTACGTTAGAAACCTTATCGGATAAGAAGCCTCTATAGCCTCGATAGGTGTGTTCATCGTGTTCGTCATGTGAACGTGGACTCCGTCAACCCCGTCCATGCCGTATCTACCTCCGAAACCTCCGGCAACGGTCTCATAGAAGGTCCATGGCTTACCTGTATCGGGGTCTAAACCCCCAACACATATGTTGTTCATTGTTCCCTGCCCGGCGGCGCAGACCCTCCTCGGAACGGCCTTAGCCAAAGCCTTGAAGAGGACGTCGACGTTCCTCTGGGACGTCTCGACGTTCCCGCCGGCGACGGGTGCAGGCCTCTTAGGGTTTAGGATGCACCCCTCCGGCACGATCAGCTTGACAGGTCTGAAGCACCCGTCGTTTATGGGGATTGTTGGGTCGGTAATCGATATGAGGACGAAGTAGACCCCTGAGATCGTAACGCCTACCGGGGCGTTTACCGGTCCGTCGACTTGGCCGTCCGTCCCAGTATAGTCGAATTTTATGTTGCTTCCCTTAACCTCCACCTTAACCCTTATCTTGACAGGTTTCTCATCGATCCCCGTGTCCTCTAAGTAGTCTTCAGCCTCATACACCCCGTCCGGAATCTTGTCTATCTCGGCCCTTATCCTCCTCTCGGAGTAGTCCATAACCGCGTCCATGGCTGAGGTCAGGGTCTCGGCTCCATAACGGTCCGCAAGCTCGATTATTCTCCTGACCCCAAGGTTGTTCGCGGCTACTTGAGCCCTCAAATCCCCCATCCTGACATTCGGGGTTCTAACGTTGCTCATTATGAGTTCAGCTATCTCCCTGTCTATTGCGCCTCCCTTGACAAGCCTCACCGGAGGTATGATTATCCCCTCCTGGAAGAGTTCGGTTACGTCCCCCGCTAGGCTTCCTGGAGCCCTCCCGCCCACATCGGAGTGGTGAGCCCTGTTTGCTACGTAAGCTACCAGCCTCCCCCCGTGGTAAGCCGGAGCTATCAAGGTTATGTCGGGCAGGTGCGTCCCACCTATGTACGGATCGTTCGAGATCAGCATGTCGCCTTCATGTAAGGTTTCGCCGAATCTTTCTAGGCACATCTTAACCGTGTACGCCATCGAGCCCAGATGCACCGGGATGTGTTCAGCCTGAGCTACGAGCCTACCCTCTCGATCAAATATTGCACATGAGTAGTCCATCCTCTCCTTTATGTTCGGTGAGTAAGCCGACTTCCTTAGGGATATCCCCATCTCCTCAGCCGTGTAAGTTAGGGCTCCCCTCAGAACCTCTAGGGTTAACGGGCTTACTCTAGACCTCAACCCTTCACCCCCTATAGATCACGAGGTTTCCATACGGGTCTACGGTTAGGCTCCAGCCTGGATGCACCAGAGTTGTGGAGTCATACTGCTCGACTATGAGCGGGCCGTCAACGGTGTTGCCGGGCTTAAGCCTCTCCCTAATGTAGACTGGACATTCGATGGGGGATTCAGGCCCCTCAAGGTATACGTCCCTTAAACCTTTAAGGCTTCGGGCTGGAGGCTTAGGCCCTCCGGGCTTAAGCCTCCTGAGTTTAGGTCTCTCTATTAAGCCTAGGGCTGTAACCCGGATATTTACGAGTTCAACCGGCTCCTCCTCAGCCATAAAACCGTAGAGAGCCTCATGCCTCTCATGGAATCTCCCGACGAGTTCGTCGGCCTCATCAGTGAACGGAGCCTCAACCGGGATCATGATCTCGTATGATTGGCCTACATACCTAGCCTCCACACACCTGATCAGGGCTACGTTCTCCTCCGTGAAGCCCTCACCCCTTAAGACCTCTAAGCCCCTAGCCTCCAGAGCCTTAAAGGCTGATTCAACCTTCTCGGGTTCCAAGAGGCTGATCTCCTCCATGAAGGCTTTCACTAGGTCGTGTCTCACATCGGAGATTAGGAGGCCTAGCGCCGAGAAGAGGCCTGGGCTCACGGGAATAAGGATTTTAGATATTCCCAGATCGTCGGCCAAGGCGCAGGCGTGCATGGGTCCTGCTCCCCCAAAAGCTATCATCGTGAAGCCCCTTGGGTCGTGGCCCCTCTCAACCGAGACTACCCTAAGTATCTTCGCCATTATGGAGTTGGCAACCTCTATTATGGTGTATGCGGCTTCGTGGAGGGAGAGGCCGAGCTTCTCAGCAACCTTCTCGGTTATCGCCTTCTCAGCCAGTTTTGGGTTCAGCCTCATCCTGCCGCCTAGGATCGTGTCTGGAAGCCTCCCAAGTATGAGGTTAGCGTCGGTTATCGTTGGGTTTACTCCGCCCATCCCGTAGCATGCCGGTCCAGGTTCTGCCCCAGCACTTACCGGACCTATCCTAAGCGAGCCTCCCTCGTCGACCCACGCGATCGTCCCCCCGCCAGCGCCGCACTCAGCCAAGTCTATGAATGGGAACCTCACCGGGTATCCGCTTCCCTTCACAACCCTACCCTTATGGATCGATCCTCCAACCTCGTACTCCATGACCGTTTCAGGCCTCCCGTCTATGACGGCTCCAGCCTTCGCTGTCGTTCCGCCCATATCGAAGCTCATTATAGACCTCTCGCCTAGCAGGCTCCCATAGAAGGTTGAGGCGACTACGCCGGAGGCTGGACCCGACTCCACCATGGAAGCCGGCTTTGAAGTTATGTCCCTTGCTGGCACTAGGCCCCCGCTCGACTGCATTATGTATAATGGGGCGTTAATCCCAATCTTCCCGAGCGCCTCGATGAGGTTCTCGACGTATCTCTGAACTATCGGCATCAAGACGGCGTTTACGACTGTTGTGCTGATCCTCTCGTACTCCCTGTACTCGGGTGAGACCTCGCTTGAGGCTGAGATGAAGATGTTGGGGGATGCCTCCACGATTAACCTCTTAATTTCAAGCTCATGTTTGGGGTTCATGTAAGAGTTTATCAGGCCTATGGCTACCGCCTCTACCCCCTCAGCTCTAATCCTCTCGGCTAAGGCTCTAACCTCGTCTGGGTTTATGGGCTTGATAACTTCGCCTCTAGGCCCAACCTTCTCGTCAACCTCGTAGCGGAGCCTCCTGGGGACTAGGGGTTTAGGCCTCTTGAAGAAGATATTGTACGGTTCGGGCCTCCTCTGCCTACCGATCTCCACCACGTCCCTGAACCCCTTAGTCGTTATCAGGGCTGTCTTCGGAAGCTCCAGCCCAAACTGGCCGAAGAGGGCGTTGGTGGCGACGGTCGTCGCGTGAGACACCATAGAGGCTCCTGAAGCCTCAAACCCTTCGATGGAGAGGAGCCTCTTGAAGGCCTCCACCACGCCGAGCTCCGGAGCCCTAGGGGTTGTTGGAACCTTTACACACACTAGGTTGCCGTCCTCGTCTATGGCGATCAGGTCTGTGAAGGTTCCCCCCACATCCACGCCTACCCTGAACATATAACTCACTAAGTTACCTTGTTCTCTTCATAAATCTTCATCATCTAAAACTCTTAGAGACTTTAGATTCGTTGGCGGGCCCGGGGGGATTTGAACCCCCGACCTCAGGCTCCGAAGGCCTGCGCCCTAGTCCAGACTAGGCTACGGGCCCGAAAGATAAGATGAATCCAAGAACAATTAAAGGTTCCCTCCCCAGAAAAGAAACGCTTTAATATGAAGAAAAGCCACAGAATCTTAATGGGCCGGTAGCTCAGCCTGGTTGAGTCCGCTAAGCGGACGCCAAAGAGCGTTCGGCTGATAACCGAAAGGTCGAGAGTTCAAATCTCTCCCGGCCCACCATTTACTTCTTCTCTGGCGACGGCGCCGTAACGCCTTCACGTTTGGGAAACCGGCCTTTGCCACGTAGTTTAGGTCGCTCCTTCCTCCTCTGCATCTCCCTGTAGTATGCCTGCTCGGCCGGACCACGCCAGTATATGCTGGACTCGACGGCGTCCTCTCTCTTGGAACCCAACAAGTACCCCTCAAAAGAGAAATAGTAACTCCAACAACTCCAGTAACGACGCTTCGATTCAGGCTATCCCCTCTTCCTCCGCAAGCCTCTTTATGGCTTCTTCCCCGCTTAGGCCTTCCTTCATGTACTCTTTTATCTTGCGTTCT
>LUCD01000081.1 GCA_001593925.1 Candidatus Bathyarchaeota archaeon B26-1 | reverse complement strand
TTCATCGGCTGGAGTCCCGCTTCCACCAGAACAGACAATAATCTTCACGGTTGACTTCAGCGCCGTACTCGGAATCTTCCTCATCTTCTCGTTACTAACCATAGTAAAGAACCTTTTTCAGGCAATAGAGTTTCTCTCACAAAAGGCTGAGGAACCCGTCACGATTCCTGAGTTCCCATAAAGAGGAAAGGAAGTCTCGGATTTAAGATAAGCAGTAAGTCCTCTTCGACGGGTACTCTGAACTTGAGGTTAAGGACTCTACAGCGGAGGAACCCTTAAGAGTTGTGTTTTTGGTTCTTGTATGGTGGTTAATACTTGACAAGGAGGCCATGCCACATGAACGAACATAACGAGACCTTTACGCTCAAGGTTCTCTTTGTAATCTTCCTAATCTTGAACTTGGGAGCAACCTCATTGTTGAGCTTAAGGATATTTGAACTGCAGAGAATAGTTAGCAGTCAAACCAGTCAGATTACTAAACTTAACCGTCAGATATCGCAGATGCGCGATGAACTCTCCTTCCTAGAAGGAGAGGTTCAGGACTTCCCGTCCCTATTCACAACTTCTTTCAGTGACGTCTACAATGAAGTTAAGGACTCGGTAGTTGTTGTCAGGGGTAAAGTTGTACGGCACACCCTTTTTGGGGATGAGTACGTCACGGTTCAGGGTTCAGGCTTCGTCTACAATTACAGCGGGGAGATCATAATTGTGACCAATAATCACGTCGTCGAGGGATGCGTGAATATAACAGTCTCGTTCCTGAACGGCGAAACCTATCGGGCCAAAATAATCGGGAGCGACGTTTACAGCGACCTCGCAATCCTATCGACTGATGCTCCGTCATCGATGCTTAAACCCTTGGTAGTAGCGAGTTCCTCTTCACTTAGGGTAGGACAGCCGATAATAGCTGTGGGTAACCCCTTCGGATTGGCCGGGTCCATGACTGTGGGTGTGATCAGCCAGCTCGGTAGGGCAATCAGCGAATCGGCCACTGGAGGCTACCTCATAGCCGACGTTATTCAGATCAGTGCGCCGATAAACCCGGGAAACTCTGGGGGTCCTCTCCTTAACGTTCTTGGAGAGGTTGTCGGAATAACGACGGCGATCGTCAAGGACTCTCAAGGCGTCGGATTCGCGATACCCTCAGACACCTTGCTGAGGGAGCTGCCTTACCTGATCGAGGGGAGACCGTATCCTCATCCGTGGCTGGGTGTGAAGGGGGTCGATATGACCTTTGACATAGCAAAGGCGATGAACCTGAACGTAACCTACGGATGGCTTATAGTAGAGGTTCTGCCTAACAGTCCAGCGGAGAAGGCCGGTTTGAGGGGCGGAAACAAAGTTGTAGATATTGGGGGTGTCGCTGTCAAGATCGGTGGAGACGTGATCATCATGGTAAATGGAACACGGATCAGAAATGGAGACGACTTATCCACGTACCTTGAGAGAAACACCTAACCAGAACGTCCAGATCACAGTGATAAGGTCGGGGCAGATGCTTAATGTTACCTTGACGCTTGGAGCCCGTCCAACGGCAAGTTAATAATCAAACATCCGAAACTACCTCGTATTCTATTAATCTTCCCTCCCTGTCAAAGACGGCGACGTTCTCCTCCGACCTGTAAGGGTAAGCCGCGATGATCATTATCCTTCCATAGAATTTATTCAGGTCTGTGATGGATGGTCTTAGGACGCCTGAAGGGTGAGAGTGAGCCGTGCCCACAACGGAAAAATCTAGTGGAAGCATGTGTAAAGGAAAGTTTGAGAAGCCAAACCCGTGGACTGCAAGCGGAGGAATCTCAACCTCATTGACTGTAATTCGATTTTTGCTTAAGCTTCCTTTTAGGAGGAGAATTCCCTCTTTAGGGTGGCAAGCCTTCGCGTAATCCAGTATGCTCCTTATAACCGACCGGTTTACAACGACCTCTCTCCTTCTCACGATTACCCCTCATACCTTTTATGGAACGGCTTCCATTAATAAATGGCAAGGCGCTCTTCAATGATCTTTTGGAACTCTTCCATGGTGACGGCTGGAAGGTATGTAAATGATCTCCAGTCCAACAAGAATTCGGTTTTTCTAAAAAAGCAAAAATTAGTCTGCTTCCTCAAGGATTGCTAGGAAAAACGGTGGAGTTCGTCACCGTACCGGGGGTCCAAGGCGTTTATGGAGGTCTGCTAGCAGCTAACCACCAGGAGTAAACGCTTATTATCAAGAGCGTTATCAGTGTGGCTGTTGCTACGAGAGCGGAGTAGAGAGCTAGGGAGATGTAACCCGAGCCGAAGAGTATGAACTGGACTATCAAGCTTGTGCTGAACATTATACTAAGCCCCAAACCCATCAACAAAGAGTATTTACTCCCAAGGAGTTTACGGAAAAATAGGAAAGATGCTAGTATCTTCGTTCCCGTCGCGACTACCCATATAAGTATTATCAATGACGGGTTAATGAAGATGGACTTTATCGAGACTTTTGTTCCTAAGCTGAGGAAGAAGAATGGAGAGAGGAAGGCGTAACCTAAAAAGTTTATTTCCCTCCTATTCTCCTTCAACATTCTCTTTGGCAGTATCTCCTGTGCGATTATGCCGCTTAGGATCGCGCCCACCGTGGCCAAGCTCTCAAAGACGAGTCCACCCAACGCGGTGAGGGAGAAGAAGATGAGTAGGGTGATGAGAACGGTGGGATAGGGCATATCCGAGTTTTTCCCTAAGCCCTTCCTAATCTTCTTCGCAGCTTTCGTCACCGCGAAGGTTAGGAGAAGCATAATCCCTAAGGTGGCTATGGTTAACCTTGGGTCTGGAAGGCTTCGAATCTGAGACTTCGGCAGGAATGTGGGTAAGGCTATGATCGATGCAAGCATTAAGACCTCTAGGACATCGTCGACTGTTCCTATCCCTAAGGTTAGTTGGCCGAACAGGGTATCGACAACGTTGAATTCCTCTAGGATTGGTAAGAGGACAGCTTCGCCGACTGTTGCAAACGAGAATGCCGTGATCAAGGCTACCAGATAAGAGTTGTTCACGTGGTTTGGGAAGACAAAGTACAGGAGTAGGCTTCCGAGAAATCCCTCTAGGAGCATCATGGATGTGGCCCCCAAGAGGACGTATCTCTTGAGGTTCCTTATCTCCCTCAAGTTTAGGTTGAACCCTATCATGAAGAGTAGGATGAGCATCCCTAAGTTCGCCAGCAACTGGAAGGATTCGCTCTCTATAGAGGACTTGAAGAGACCGAACAGGGAGAGGAACATGCCGAAGAAGAGAGCTGCAAACATCCACGGCGTTCTTAGGTACTTCTCCAGTACATAGCCTAGGCTAAGTGAGACCCCATATGTTAAGACTATGAGGAGCAGTGTTTCCTCCATATCGGTTCACCGTCTTGCCGCATCCATGTTGCAGCTCTAGCCTACGCCTCCATTAAGAGGCTCCGGAAGGGATTGTTCTCCATTTTCCTCAACTGGAGAACGTCGTCTCTAATTAAACTTTTTCTATAAATTTTTATAATAGTTTAATAAGTTTAAATTTAAAATTAAAAAGTTAAATTTGGTGTGTGGGGAATGTCCTACACGAGGAAGCTGCAGAAGATTGGGGAAAGCCTCTTCGTCTCGCTTCCAAAGGCTTGGGTGAGACGGGTAAACCTTCGTCAAGGCGACGCTGTGAAGCTCGTGGAGCAGGCCGACGGCTCCATCGCTGTTTATCCTGAAACCAAGGAGAAAAACGTAGAGCAGACCGTCTTGAAGGTTGCCCCTGAAGAATCGATACGTTCCCTCAGACGGAGGATCACGGGAGCGTACGTCGACGGCTTCGACATAATCAAACTGGAAGCCGTAGAAAACTTCACCAGCGAACAGTACGATGCGATTAGAGAGATAACCGAGGCTCTCTTCGGACTTGAAATCATAGAGGTAACCTCAAACTCGATTACTATCCAGTGCCTGTTGACAAAGACTCTACCAATCGAGAGGGCGATCCAGAGAATTCACAGCATAATAAGGTCGATGTTCAGCGAGACTATCTCAGCCCTGAGGGAAAGGAAACCTGAGACAGCCAAAGATGTTGTAAAGAGGATTCGTGATGTCAAGAGGCTTTCCCTAGTTGTACACCGACTTCTTCGAGGCTTGATACTCTTCCCAGCTGAGCGGGCTTTGAAGCCGATAGATAGTGTCGACTTCCTAAGGGTGATCGATAAGATTATGGAGGTTTCAGGAGCCGTAAGGAAGATCGCTGAGAGCATCATCCCAAGAGAGGAGAAGGTTCCCAACTACCTCCTGAAACCTCTCCTTGAGGTGAGCTCCAAGGTCTTGGAATTGTACGACTGGTCCATGCAGGCCCTAATGTCTAAGGATGTACCCTTGGCCAACCGTGTCCTAGACGAGAAACTGGAGCTGAGCTTCGACGATCTATGGGAGATGCTTCAGGAAGCCGAGGACAAGACTGAGATATCCGGTCTAACCTTCTCTTACATCCACAGAATCATCGACAACCTCAAACAGATACACGTCTACTCTCTAGAGATAGCTGAGATCGCTATCGACCGAGCTGAGGAAATGTTAGGGAGCCTATAAAAAGCCGGCCGTTTCAGACTGAAGGCTTGAGAGTCACTTCCTAAGAGGAATGAGGCAGAGGAACTTTAAGGCTTTGTCGCTGACGTTCCTGAATTGGTGTTTCTCGTTTGGAGGTATAAAGACGACGGAGCCCTTCGTGATCTTGTTTTCGCCGTCCACGCCTACAACAACGCCGTCACCTTCTAGGACGAAAACCTCGTGTTCCCAAGGATGCTTATGGCACGGGGTGTATCCGCCCGGTTCGACCTCAAAGAGCCTCATGGCGAAGTTCTCTGCTCCAACCTTCTCGTCTATAAGCCACTTGACCCTGACCCTGAAAGCGCCTTCACCTACATCCTCAGCCTCCACGTCGCGATGGTTGAAGACCTTCAACGGTCATCTCACCTCTAAAGGTAGAGTATAATCACCTTTCTCCGTGACGCTTTTAAGACTTTTCAAAAGAGAACGCTCTTAGCCGCTTCGACGCCTGCCCCAGCCTCAACCGGGTATCCAACGTCGGCTAGAGCGTTCTCGAGGGCGCTTACCGTCCTTATCACGTCCGGAGATGAGACCGCGCCCATACACCCTATCCTGAAGATGAGGTCTCTAACCTTCCCAGCTCCACCAGCTATAACAACCTTGTACCGTTCCCTCATTAACCTACGAACCTCGGCGCCGTCCACTCCAGCGGGCTTCTTGAAGGCGATCACGGTGTTAGATCGGACGCCCCTCCGCGGGAAGACCTCGAGGCCTAAAGCCTCAACGGCCCTGTAGAAGGCTTCACTGCAGACCCTATGCCTCTCGAAACGCTTCTCGAGGCCTTCCTCCCGTATAATCTTCAGCGCTTCGTCGAGGGCGTAGAAGAGGGGGATCGCCGGCGTGAAAGGGGTTTCCCAACGCTCCCGGAAACTCTTCATCGCGACGAGGTCGTAGTAGAACGGTCTCTCCGTCCTCTCGATCCGTCTCCAAGCCCTCTCGCTCACCGAGATCAGGGAGAGACCCGGCGGGCATGCTAGACACTTCTGGCTTCCAGCCACGCAGACATCTACGTTCCATTCGTCTACTGGAAGCTTGTCCCCTCCAAGGATTGAGACGGCGTCTACGAGGAGGAGGATACCTCTCTCCTTAGCGATCCTCCCTATCTCCGGGAGGTCGCGCACAGTGACTCCCGTCGAGGTCTCGTTATAGACTATGGCTATGACCTTCACGTCCTTCTCGAGTTCTAGCATCCGCTCTATCTGATCGGCTGTGGGAGCCTCCCCATAATCGAGTTTGACCTCGACGGGGACGCCTCCCCTCCTAGCGATCTTCTCCCTCATCCTCTCGCTGAAGAGTCCGAAGACGGGGATGAGAACCTTATCGCCGGGGTTCACGAGGTTGCTGACGGCGCATTCAACCCCTCCCGTGCCGGAGGCCGTGAGGACGAAGACTTCGCCTTCCGTCTGGAAGAGGTACCTCAAATTCTCGAGTATACCCCTGTATAGGGTTCTGAACTCCGGTCCCCTATGGCTTATCATAGGCTTCATCATAGCCCTCAAGACGCGGCTCGGAACGTTCGTGGGGCCTGGAACCATTATCAGACATCTATCGGGTGAATCTCTACCCATCTCCATCGCTCCTTAAACGGGGTGGATGGCAACGCGGCCATAGTCTAGTTAATATTTTCAATTCCATATTTATAGTTGAGTGGAGATGGGTCTTGGTTCCTGAAATAAAACTGGGGAAGGAGTGTCGGGTTTGGTCGGGTTAATCGGCGGGGCTAAGAGGCTGAGGCCTCCGATAGTCACATTGCTCACGGACTTCGGCTTAAAGGACCCTTACGTCGCGGAGATGAAGGCCGTCATCCTCTCGATCTGCCCGGAAGCTCGGATCGTGGATGTGAGCCACATGGTTAAGAAGTTCGATGTCCGCATGGGCGCTTTCATCCTAGCCCAAGCAGCTCCATACTTTCCAGCCGGAACAGTTCACGTCGCCGTCGTGGACCCCGGGGTCGGGACGGAGAGGCGGCCCATAATCGTTGAAGCGAAACGTAGCTTCTATGTGGGGCCCGACAACGGAGTCCTCATGCTCTCAGCCAAGAGAGAAGGCATCCTCCACATTTACGAGATCAAGAACAGGAAGTACATGCTCCAGAAAATCTCGAGGACCTTCCACGGCCGCGACGTCTTCAGCCCATCTGCGGCTCACCTAGCTCTCGGGGTTCCCCCAAGCCTCTTCGGGCCCGAAGTAAGCGACCCCGTTGTTCCAGAGTTCGCGGAGCCCAGGGTCAGCGGACGCAAGGTTCTAGGTGAAGTGGTTCACGTAGACGACTTCGGGAACCTTGTGACGAACATCTCCTTGGAGAACCTTCTTGAGGTAGGGATTGAGGAGGGTGGAAGCCTCAGGGTTGAGATCGGTGGGAGGAAGCTCGACTTGAGGCTCTGCACGGCTTACGGTGAGGCGGCTCCCGGGGAGGTACTCACGCTCATCGGAGGCACAGGCTTCCTAGAGGTCTCAGTGAACATGGGCAACGCCTCTCAGACCCTTGGATGCGGGGTGGGTGAACCGGTCCGCATCACGCATCCGGGAAAGGCCGGGTTGTGATAGCCGTGTCAAGAACCCGTAAGATAAGAATTGTAGTTGATGAGAGGGAGCGGCCCTCCCACGTTCCCGACATCCTCAGAACGTTCAACGTTATGGTTGAGTATAGGGTTCTTGAGGTTGGGGACTACATAGTCTCACAGTACGCGGTTGAACGTAAGGAGGTCCGCGACTTCGTCCGCTCCCTCTATTCGGGCAGAATCTTTGATCAGGCTCAACGCCTCGCCGAGGCGTACGAGAGGCCGATCCTCATAGTTGAGGGAGACCTCCTCCCGCTCTTGGGGAGGAAGATTAAGCCTCAAGCCTTCTGGGGAGCCGTAACAGCCTTAACGTTTGGCTACGGACTGCACACTTTCTTCACGCCGGACGAGCTCCAGACCGCCAACCTCATCTACGCGTTGGCGAAGAGAAGGGTCGACGTCAAACCTGTCAGGCCTCTGGTCCGGAAGAAGCCGAGGATAAGCGACCTCAAGAGGATGCAGATACTTCAAGTCTCAAGCCTCCCCGGAGTCGGCCCTAAAATTTCCGAGAGACTGCTCCGCAGGTTCGGAACAGTCAGGAGGGTATTCGCAGCCTCGATAGCTGAGCTCTCCACGGTGAAGGGGCTGGGAAGAGCTAAGGCGGAGAAAATCGTGAAGTTCTTAGATGCGCCCTATCAGCCGCTCAAGAAGATGCCTCAACAACTGCTCCTCAACGATTCTTCATGACGCGATAATGTTATTAGTACCCTGAAGCGAATGGGTCTTAGGTGAACCGTCGATGCATGTCGTGAACCTTGCAAATCTTCCGGACGAAGC
>LUCD01000080.1 GCA_001593925.1 Candidatus Bathyarchaeota archaeon B26-1 | reverse complement strand
GGTAGTATAGTCCGGCCTAGTATAGGCGGCTGTCACCCGCCTGACCCGGGTTCAAATCCCGGCCAGGGCGCCAAACTAACAGTTTAAATCCTTACGCCCCGTCATTTTCGGGTTGAGTTTGGACAGGCTGGACGTGGCGGCGGAGACTGGCTGAGTCCAGCAGATCGGAGTATGCAACAATCCCGCGCACACGTTTTTCAACTGCCCCTTCGAATATTGCTACTTACTCTGTATTTGTTCCCTCATCCAGACGCGCGGTTTCTTTCCCTAAGAATATTGGTTTAGGAGCCAGCTTAACACCTCCTTGGCGTATTTGAGTTTCATATCCCTGACTATGATCGGCTTCACCGTTTCCCCCGGTATCTCTAGGGCTAATAGGTTCTGGTAGCCTATCGATTTCAGGGCTTTTATGACTGAGATCCAGTCTATGTTTCCGTTGTATGGTAGGCGGTGTTGGTCTCCTGAGCCGTCGTTGTCTGATATATGCGTTGCCCACAGTAGTCTGCCGCATTCATGGATTGCTTCTGGGATGTCTAGGTTTAGTGCGTTGGCGTGGCTTGTGTCGAAGCATATTCCTATTGAGGGTGAGCCGACAGCCTCTATTATCTCGAGGATTTCATAGATATGCTCGCCTAGGAATCTTCTCCCACCACATTTTGAGTCAGCTAGCATGTTCTCTATGACTAATTTCACGCCTAAATCTTCGGCTACCCTCCCTAATCTCTTGAATGATTCGACATTCAACTCTATTATCTTATTCCTCTCCTTTAGGGATCTGTAGCCTTGAGATCCACCTGGATGGATGACCATGTATGGAACGTCTAGGATCTGGCAGTATTCTAGCCATCTGCTAGCTGTCTTTAGGTCTTTCTCTCTCTCCTTCTGGTTGAAGTTTGCTAGGTTTAGGCTAAGTGGGGAGTGGAGTTGCCACGCTTTCACATTTAAGCTTAGGCATGTCTCTCTCAACGATTTCAGTCTGGTTTTCCAGCATTTTTCTGTGGCTCTTGAGATATGATTGAACGAGTATTCGATATGGAACCAGCCGATCTCTGCTAGGTGTCTGACAGCATCCTCAATCTCCATGTCAACATAGAAGCTCGTCCATACACCTATCTCCGTAACAATCCCCTCAGTCCAATCTCCTTAAAGAATATTGAAGAAGATACTGCTAAGATAAGGTTTGTGTTGGCGGCCTTTTCAGGGTTTTAGCGTGTTCGTAATCTTTTAGTAGGGTGCTTAAACTTTTCTCAGAGGCTTTAAGTTATGTTACGCTTATCATCCATCCGGTTTTTTATAGCTCGATGAAGGATGCTCCTATCCTCTCCACACCCCCACGCCACCCGTCCCTTGCATTATAGTAGATTATGTGTTTTCCGTCGTGGTTGAAGACCATGTCTAGCTGGTAGACCATCGCCCTCTTCCAACCCTCAGTCGGAGCGATTATTGGATTGTAGGGGGCGTCTAACCATTCAATACCGTCAGCCGACACCATAAGGCTTATAGCTGACCTGCTCCTGCCCTCCCCGTCTTTGTACAACCCGTTATTGAAGCCTAGAAAGCCTCCATCCCACATGAAGACCTTGAGGGCTCCCGCGCCGAAGCTTCTGTAGGGTATTCTCTTATCCGGTTTTATTATCGGCTCACCATACTTCTCGTATGGGCCGTATATGTCATCCGCTTCGGCGAAGCTCACGTATTTTGGCTCCTCATACCCACAGTCGTCGAACCACACCGTGCCCCCAGAATAATATAGGCGGTAGACATTCCCGATTTTTAAGAGACACGGGTTCCTCACTTGGATGCGTCTCCCCTCCCTCTCCCAGTCTAGTTCAGGCTTTAAGATTTCCCTCTCACCCGACCACTCGTCCAAGTCTCTGCTCTCCCTAACGCATATGGTTGTGTTTCCTCTCCCGTCACCCTTCGTATAGAACATGTACCATGTTCCCCCCTCATGGTGGAGGTACACAAGCCCAGCCCACTTGGCAAAATAATTTATGGTCTGCTCCAGCTCCCACTCCACCCCGTCGTCAGAAACATAACGGTAGATCACGCCCTTACCGTAGGCGTACATATGCCACCTCCCGTCGTACTCTCCGGGCAGTATCAGCTGAGGGTCCCCTATCACATCATGAACAGGGGGTTCTATCAGGGGGTTCTGAGGGAAATCCCTCCACCTCTCAGGTCTCCAGTCAGGAACCTCCACCATCACCAACCCCGCCCCATAATCAACAACCCATAAGCTATAAAGGTTTTATTACGTAACAATCCGAAATGTAGATGCCGGGTAAGGAGCCAAACTCTTCTGGGTTCTCAGAGCCTTTAAGGGGTGTGGGCTAGCCGAGGCTCCTATGGATTCGGCGCGCATATTCTTTCGAGAAAGTCAGGCTTTAGCTTCGGTCTCTTGAGGCCTTGTTTCCCCGGCTGGCTTGATGATTACGGCCGTTCCGTAGGCTGAGAAGATCATGATCGCGGGGGTTCCGCTGGTCTCGAAGTCCACCTTCACCACAGCGTTTGCCCCCATTTTCTTGGCGTTCAGTATAAGTCTTGCGAGGGATTCATTCCTAGCCTTTATGCATTCGGAGGTGTAGGCGGTTATCTCGCCTCCAACTAGGGTCTCGATGGTAGCTGCCATCTGCCCTCCGAAGCCCCTAGCCCTAACTGTTAAGCCGTACACGGGGCCGATGACCCTGACTATCTCGTATCCCGGGACGTAGGGCATCGTAACCACGGGGAAGGTGCACGTCCCTCTCTCCAGCTGCTCTATTATCTTCTCCTCTTCAGCCCTATCTCTATCCCTAGCCAATTCTTCAGCCAGTCTAGTGGGGCTTATAGTTCTTCCGCACCAGGGACAAGAATTTTGGCCCGGAGCTAGATCATGCTTACAATAAGGGCATTTCATAGCTTATGTTATCGGCTCCACTGCATAAATACTTTTACAACGTTTTTCCGGTTCCATTTTATCTTTCAAGCCATCTTACGGCGGACTTTTCTGAAGCCTTTCTCTAGAAGGCCCAGATCGGAAAGTAATATATGTAAAGATTCCTATTTAATGATGGGAGAGTGTTATGGGAGAATCCGTCCCAATCTGCCCCTTCTGCGGAGCCCCTTACGAAAAGTTTACGCCCCGCCTCGGCCCCACACGCGTTGTATGCAAACAGTGTGGATGCCTCTTCCTTATCTCCTCAAAGTTTGGAGGAGTCGATGAATGGTGCACGAACCATCCAGATAGGGTTGCTGTGAGCCTCTGCGATAGATGCGGGAGGCCCTTCTGCAGGAGCTGCCTCCAAGTGGTGGAGGAGGCTGGTAGAGGGGTTGTCCTCTGCTCCGACTGCCTCCCGAAGTTCGAAGCTGAGAAAGCCCGGGCCAAGCTTGCCGCCAGAAGGAGAATAATCACAGCCATAGCTGTTATAGCGATTATTATCGGGTCCCTCGTCACTTACAGCATGTTCACACACACCGAGCCTATAGGCTCAGCCGTAAGGAACTGGCCTCCAGCAAGGAATATGGAGGGTGTAAGCATAATCGTGACCCCTGAAGACCCTAGGAAGATGAACATAGAGAACCTGACGGAGTACGTTAGCAAGCGGGGGAAGCCAGGCGACTTCGTAAGCGTCGTCATAACCTTCTATGAGGTGGCTCACGTAAAGTTTAAGGGAGCAACCATCCAGCCCTTCACAAAAACTATAACCATAAAGGCAACTTGGTATAGCTGCGGCAGACCCCCAACCAGCCCGTTCTTCTCAGGAGGGGTCGCTGCAACTCCACACAAAGAGGTCTTAACGGTCTTTCTGGGAAGGCTTCAGCCGGGACAATACATCATATATATCGAGGAATTTTATGGCGGCGACATATCTTGGGTCATCCATGAGGGGAAGACGTACCCGGTCTACGAGCATCCTTACAGGGAGGAAAAGTCTGGAACCAGCACCCTATATCTCTGGATAGGTTAGCCTTGATCTCCGTGTAGAGGAGCCGTATAAACCCGGAGAGAAAAGCCTCTCAGCTTGGAGAGCCTTGCGAGGGACTTGTTCCCTAGCCTTTATGCAGAAACCTTATAATGAAAACAGCCTTGAGAAGTCGTCGTATACCTCTTCTCTGTGGCCAATGAACAGGGCTATAACTTTCCTTTCCTCACTGTTGATTGTGTATATGGCGCGGTAATCCCCTATTCTAAGCCTGTAGAAAGGTGAGTGACTGAGCCTTACGCCTCTCCTTTCCGGGGACTCCTCGAGCTCCCTCAAAGTTCTCTTAATTCTTTCCCTCAGTTTCGCATCGGTCTTCCTGAGAAAATCAGCCGCTTTCGGGTGTAGAAGGACGTTGTATCTCAAGGGATCTCCTCAAGCGGAACTAAGATTTCAGGTTTCTCTTCGGCTTCCCTGCTCCGTTTAACCAGCATCTCATAGAACCTTCTTGTACGTTCCCTCTCCTCGTAGAGGGCCACAATCGTTTTTATAGCGTCGCTTCTACTCTTGAACCTCCCCTCAGCAACCCACCTATCGATCTCCTTCACGAGCTTGTCAGGCATCCTAACTTGAACTTGAACCATGCCCACACCCCACCAGTAAACATTCACGTTTACAATTAATAAAGATTCCCCAATAAATAAATGAATCGCCGATCTCCGCCTACGCCTCAAACTAGGCTCCCACAGTTCGTACAGAAAATAACATCCTCTGAAATCTCAGCCCCACATTTAGAACACTTAGGCATGATCTCCCCCATGAAGCTCTCTTTCAACCTTATAAAATTTAATTCACGTCATGAAAAATGTAATGCAACTTGCCTAAGCCCCCGACGGATGTTAATTTCTCTTTCGGGATGAAGAGGCGCTGTATAACCTAGGAGGGGAAACCTTCTCAGCTGGGGTAACCTTTTAAATTCGGGTTCGTCTAACTCTCCATTGGGTGTAAGGGGTTGGTTTTACCAGCTAAAATCTTTGAGGTGGAGGAGAAGGCGGACCTCGGCTTGATAGCTCGGAAACTCAAGGATTTCCGTGAGGAAGAGGTTTATCAGACCGAGAAGGGGGAGACCGTAACCTTAGTTACGGAAATCTTAGACCTGAAACTGCAAGGAGACTCGTTATACGGCGTCTTCAGCAAGGACTTCGTTCGCACCCGATATTACAGGCGCGAGGTTGTTGAGATTCCCGTGACCGAGGAGTCACCCTTCTGGTTCAAACACTTCAGGGGAAGGCTCTTCCTGATAGTTCTGGCACCATCCGTGGCTCGTGGAGTGAAGAAGCTATTAACGGGTTACGTAGCGAATAAACTCAGCAAGATACTCTTCATCAAGCCCCACGCAATCGTTGAGGCGAGGATTCCACACGAAACCCTCAAAGGGCTCCACGAGTCGAACCCTCAAGCAACCAAGCTCATATGGTTCGACGATGTCGACATTCCGGGTGTAGAGAAGCTCTGCCTAGCCGGGTCGGACCTTGCAGACACCAGACTCTACCATGAATACCTTAAGCATGGGAAGATATGGTACGTCGTCTTCGAGGTTCAGAAACGGGGGATCGTCGTCGGAATAACGAGGAACTGTGTTGTAACGCTCTTCAGTAAGAGCACGATCGACGATTTCATAAACTATATTCTAGAGGACCTTCTGATCCTAATCTAGCACCTCGATCTCTGTGCTTCCTGTGAAGTAGCCGACAACTACGCCCTCGATCATGTACCTTCCGGGTTTGAGAGGATAATCCGTAGGGGTGTGGTGGAAGACCCTAACATAGGAGCTGTGGGCGCTTATCTTTATGTGTGTGAGGACCATTATGAAGGCTTTGTTATCCGACCAACGGTATAGGACCTGTCCTCCAGCCGAGATTATCCTGTAGTCAAACTGGTGACCGGAGGAAAAGTTGAGCCATACGTCAGAGTCCGTCGGGTTTGTTATATTCATCTTTATTACTATTGTCTCATTTGTTTTGTAGGCTTGCTTATCCGTTGTAACCTCAAATATGAGGTGTTGAGTTGACCGTGATGGAAGACCATCTCCCCAATCCACTGCATGGGCAAACAGAGAAGGAGCTATCGCAATACTGAGGATTATGACAGACGCCAAGAATGCGCCTAGAACCACTCTCTTCTTCTCCATTCTAGGTACCCCGGAAGACGAGCATCCTCATGATCTCTCTTTAACAGAGAAGAATTTAAGTCTACTTATTTGAATGGTTGTTCAAATCTCTAGAACATACCCATGAATGGGGCTCCCTCCTCCATTTAGTGGCAATGATATTAGACAGGCCCCGATCATGTTCCAGTCTTTAAATCGCGGATACTTCAAAAATTGAGATCATACTTGAAACAAATGATAGAATAGTTATATGAAGCGAAAAGCGGAGGCATGAATCATTAGATCCATTACCATCTTCACGCTTGGACGGTTAGAATCAAGGTCAATGAAGAACCCTCTTGTTGTGGGTGCAGGTGGGGTCAGCGGCTTTAGAGGGTAGGTTCTCTCCGGCGGTCCAGACCAGTGTG
>LUCD01000079.1 GCA_001593925.1 Candidatus Bathyarchaeota archaeon B26-1 | reverse complement strand
GATGAAAGCGCTCGTCGCCCAAGGCATGGAGGAGGGGGCCTTCGGAATCTCTACGGGCCTCGTCTACGCCCCCGGATGCTACGCCGAGACCCATGAGATAATTGAACTCGCAAGCGTCGTGGCCGAGTATGGCGGAATCTACGTCACACACATGAGGAATGAGGGGAACCACCTCTACGACGCCCTCATGGAAGCCATCGAGATAGGTAAATGCGCCGGCCTACCCGTCCAAATCTCACACCACAAGGCCGCAGGCAGACTGAACTGGGGAAAAGTCAAGGTCAGCCTCAAGATTATGGAGGATGCACGCCGGAACGGCGTGGACATCACATGCGACGTCTACCCATACACCGCCGGGTGTACGTGGTGCCTATCCCCGATGCTCCCCAACTGGATTCTGGAGGGCGGGGTTGAGGCCATGATCGAGAGGTTGAAGAATCCGGAGGTCCGGGAGAAGATAAGACGCCGAGTTCGTGAGGGCGTCGGGGTTTCACCGCTCTTGGAGCTTGGGGAGTGGGATTCCATAGTTATTGGCGCCGTCAAGACCGAGAAGAACAGGAGGTTCGAGGGGAAGACCGTAGCTGAGATAGCCGAGATGAGAGGCGTCGACCCCCTTGACTGCATATTCGACCTCATAGTCGAGGAGGAGGACGAGATGCTTCTTCTTCACCATGAACGAGGAGGACGTCCACTACGTGATCAAACATCCTCTCTCGATGATAGGGTCGGACGCCGTTCCCCAAAGGAAGAGCGGCCTAGTCCACCCGAGGTGTTACGGAACCTTCCCAAGGGTCATCCGCAGATACGTCAACGAGACCCGAACCCTCACACTGGAGGAGGCCATCCGAAAGATGACCTCCGCGCCGGCTCAGAGGCTCGGCCTGAGAGACCGAGGACAGATAAGGGAGGGCTTCTGGGCGGACATAACGGTCTTCAACCCCAGAACGATCCGGGACGAAGCGACCTACGAGGACCCGTACAGATACCCTGTGGGAATAGAGTACGTCCTCGTTAATGGGACGGTGGCCGTTGAGGAAGGCCGATACAACGGCTCCTTGGCAGGCAAGGTTCTCAGGAAGGAAACGGAGAAAACCACGGCTAGCTAACTCCCGGTTTAGAGATAGCCCTTAAAGCTTCGAGGCGTCCCCTTGTTTGGAGGCGACGTCCTTGGGCGGCCTCAAAGCCTTTGTGTTGACCGACCTCCACGGGAGACTCTCCGTCTCTAGAGAGATGGCTTACAGGGCTGAGGAGGAAGACGCGGACCTCGTTGTTCTCTGCGGAGATATAACCCACTTCGGCTCGGTGCAGACCGCGAAGGCCCTCCTCTCACCCTTCATCGAGTCTAGGCTACCGTTAGTCTTCGTCCCCGGAAACTGTGATCCTCCCTCCTTGGTGGGGGTCGAGATCGGTGGAGCAGAGTGCATCCACGGGTCACGTAGATTCTTTGGAGACGTAGTCTTCGTGGGGGTTGGGGGAAGCCCCTACACCCCCTTCAGAACCCCCTTCGAGATGGATGAGGAGACGATCATGGACGTCTTGAACAGGAGCCTCGAAGACTCCTTGGAGGGTTACAGGGTTGTCCTCGTCTCGCATACTCCACCCAAAGATACGCGGTTAGACCTGACCTTTTCAGGAGTCCACTGCGGGAGCTCAAGCGTTAGGAGGTTCATCGAGGAGAAGAAGCCGTCCCTCGTCCTCTGCGGGCACATCCACGAGGCCGTGGGCGTAGACCGTATCGACGGAACCCTCCTCGCGAACCCTGGACCGGCTAGGGACGGAAACTACGCGTTGGCCCGCATCGACGGAGAATTGGAGGTCGAGCTGAAACACCTATAAGGAAGAAAAGATTTTAAAGAAGCCGCATGTAATTGGGTTCTTCGCGGTGAGTGACCGATATGCCGTTCAAGAAGGGTGACTTCATCCTCATAGACTACGTGGCCAAGGTTGTGGAGACGGGCGAAGTGTTCGATACAACGATCGAGGAGGTCGCTAGGAAGGAGGGAATCTACAGGGAGGGAGCCCTCTACGAGCCTATGCTCGTGGTTGTGGGTGAGGGCTGGGTTCTGAAAGCCTTAGACGAGAGCCTAACGAACCTCGAGCTCAACAAGAAGGCCAATATTGAGATACCTCCAGAGAAGGCCTTCGGGCTCAGAGACCCCGAGAAGATAAGGCTCTATCCCCTGAGGAGGCTGAGAGCCAGGGGGATAAGGCCTCAAGTAGGCATGCGGGTGGAGGTCGACGGCCGCTTGGCGACCATCAGAACGATAGGTTCCGGTAGGGTTCAGCTCGACTTCAACCCTCCGCTGGCCGGGAAGACCATAGCCTACGAGGTGACCGTGAAGAAGCTCCTCGAGACTGAGGATGAGAAGATAAAGGCCCTCGTCCACCGGAGGATACCCAGCGTCGAGATCGAGAAGTTCAAGATAGACATCGGAGAGAACGAGGTGACGATCACCATTCCCGAGGAAGCCTTCTACGTGGAGGGGCTCCAAGTCTCAAAGAGGGGGATATGGATGGACATGCAAAAGTTCTTTCCAGAGAAGAAGACCCTGAGGTTCGTGGAGGTCTTCACGAGCGAACCCTCAGGAGGCGAACCCTCCTCAAGGGAATCCCCAACCGGCACCTGAGGCTCCCGTCGACCTCCAATATCTGGGAACGATCTCCATTCTTTAGTCCCTCCGGAAAGCAGAGCCTGTAGTTCTCGCAGTCGTCTTCCATGCATTCCGGGGTTTTGAAGGAGATTATAGCCCCCTCGATCGCGGAGCCGGATGGGATAGCCGCCTCGACCTCCGACTCCGAGACCTCGACGACCACCATCTCCATGCCGTACGCGTCGCAGAAGAGCGTCTTCTCACGCACCCCAACGATCTTGTAGATGCGTCCAGGCTCCAGGTTCTCGATGCACACTCTACGGTACTGGCAGTCCTCACATTTGGGGGTACCTCCCTTATGGAGGAACCTCATCCCCAGCTTGGCTTGGCCGGGCCCTATCAGGGTGATTATGTGTCTCCTCTCCCTTCCCAAGTTCTCTCCACCCATAAGCCTCCGGCTTATCCTATAACGCCGGTCCTCCTGGCGACACGTTCAGCCAGTTTGGGGGTTAGAGGCCTCTCGTTCAGTATCGTGTACCTTTCCGGCCTGACTTTACCGGCCAAGGTTAACGCCTTGATTATGTATTCCGGCTCTATCCCCAGCTCCTCAGCAGTAGTTGGAGCCCCAACCTTCTTCAGGACGTCCCTGATGGACTTCCACCTCATTCTGTGGAGGAAAGCCATCATCACGGTTCCAACGCCGCACTGCTCGCCGTGCATGGCAGGTTTAGGCGCGACCATGTCTAAGGCGTGGCTGAAAAGGTGTTCCGAGCCGCTGCACGGCCTGCTGGTTCCGGCTATACCCATGGCGACCCCGCAGCTGACTAGGGCTTCTAAGAGGACTCGGACTCCCTCCTCGTTTCCGGGCTCGATTAGGGCAGCGTTCTCACTTACGTGTCTAGCGCTCATGAGGGCCAAGCTGGCCGTGTACTGGGCGTAGTACTCCTTCAGCCTCTTATGGGCGAGTATCCAGTCGCGTGTAGACGTGAACTTCGCGACGACGTCTCCGCATCCGCTCGCGATGAAACGGTAGGGAGCCCGGATTATGATGTCGGTGTCGGCGATTATCGCGATTGGGGACTGCGCCATTATGGAGTACGGTCTTTCGAGGCCTTTTATGGACGCGAAGGGGCTCGCCATCCCGTCGTGGCTGGCCGTCGTCGGAACGCTTATGAAGGGTACTTTCTGGCGTGCAGAACTCAGCTTGGCTATGTCGATCTTGGTTCCTCCCCCAACCCCCAAGACAACTTGGGGCTTAACCTCCTTGATAACCCTCTCCACGGCTTCGACGTCCCTTAAGGTTGGGGTCTTCGAGGTGACGATCGTATGGTTGACCTCGAAGCCCTCATCCTCAAGTATATCCATGATTACGCGGCCAGCTATCCTAACGGTTTTCGGCCCAGTTATCACGAGGGCGGACTTGGAGAACCCTAACCTCTTACAGAGGTCTCCGACCAAGTCTAAGATTCGGCTTCCAACGATTATCTCCCGGGGGAGCTGCATCCGATGGAGACTTCTCATCGACGTAACCCAGCTGAGGGCAACAATTCTCCCTAATTATTTTATAGATGGTTATAAAACTTCTTTGGCTCTCAACCAGAGAGTTTCGAGTCCTTGAGCGGGATTGTCAACTTGGGATGATCTTATACTCGTCGACGGGCTTACATGGAGTTTTCAGAAGGGAACATATAAATCTAATAGTTCAGCCTTAGAGGTTTAACCCGCCTAAAGACGAAAGATCCTCCGGAAACCCTCATCCTTTAAGGTTTCCGGGTGCAGTTATACGTAGAAGGTCTCTTCGGGGGTCCTTCTGGCGGACTTTCTCCTAGCCTTCTCGGCTTCTAGGCTCTTCCTAGCACCGATCTGAGTTATCTCCACATCGTACTTTAGGAAGTCTTCAACGAATGAGGTTATCTTTTTGTTCATCTCCTCGAGCTCTTGGAGGCTGAAGCTCGCCATTATGTCTGGGTTGTTCACCCAGTTCACCCAGCCTAAGAGGCTTCTCTGGAGAGCGTAGAGGGCGAACCTCATTGACTGAACTATGTCGAGGCGGTCCTTGTCCTTCTTTTCGGAGAGTCTGCGGAGCCGCTCTAGGAGTCTCTCGCACGTCTGAACCCAAGTCTCACCCAACATGTTCACCCCTTTTTTGATCACCTGAAGATGTAGATTGGTTGCAATCAACCTTACCAGAGGCGGAGATGTTATTTATCCCTTTTGGTCTCGGACTTTTCCGGGTGTGAACGGGTTTAAAAGCCGTAGATTATGCGGAAGTCCTTGAACTCTCCGGTCGGCTTCTCCCACGTAACCTTCACGTCTCTGACTATGGCGCCTGGAGGACCCCTCCTGCAGAAGGATATCATGGCCTCAACGTCGCTCTTCTCCCCCTCGAAGACGGCTTCAACCCTGCCGTCAGGTAGGTTCCGCACCCAGCCGGTCACGTTTCGTCTACGAGCGTTTCGCATGGTCTCGTACCGGAAGAAGACCCCTTGAACGAGCCCGCTCACATAGACGTGAGCCCTAACCTTCAAGGCTGAAACAGCCTCCAGACAACAAAACTACGAAGAATAGAGGGAAAATTAACCTTTACGCTCTAAACCCTTCATCTGCGACGACGCTTTCAAGAAGACTCTACGGAGATCGTAGGCTCAGCTTAGGGTGAGACCTAACCCTTTTTAGGAGACCCTCCTAAACCTTATGGTTCCCTCCGAGAGTTCCACGTCGTACACCTGGTTGACCTCGAACCTCACACCTAAATCCTCGTATTCATGCTCCCTCAAGAAGAGGATGATCTTCGGAACCGTGAAGCTCGACTGTAAACCGAAGATCGGTAGTTGCCTTTGCAGGACCTGTACCACCTCTTGAACCATTCTGGCCTCTTCCGTTGGGGGTCTTATCGGGAACTTGGGAACCACGGCTTCCTCAACGAGTTCCACACGCTTCCCTAGGTCTCCCTCCGGGCTCTTTATCGACTCAATCTTATGAACCCTAACCCTCACCGCTCCGCCCTCCACATTCAATCCGTTCTGTCCGGACCAAGTTGCCCATTCGGTCTTAAAAGGATAGCTAAAAATGGACGGCCCCTCAGTTGCGGCGCACATCTTTTAAATAATCTTAGTCTGATAGATGTCATTCCCAGAGTTCTACCCGTCCAATCTTGCCAAGTTTCTGAAAAAATGTTCCGACGGAAAAACCCGCAAAGCGGCCGAAATTTACATGAAAATCTCAATTATTCAGTAAAGCATGTATAACCATTAATATGTGAAGGTGGCATCGATGAAACTCGTGACCGTTATGCTTCCGGAAGCCTGTCTGGAGGGGCTTGACGAACTCGTTAGGATGAACCTGTACCCGAGTAGAAGCGCGGCTATTAGAGCTGCGGTCAGAGACCTGCTGAAGAGAGAACTCTGGAATGAAACACTTTTATCTCTCAGAACCTCCTCAATACTTGGGGCTAACCGATGAGGAGACCCGTTGCTGAGGACAACATTAATGACTGAAGGACGGACGCCTGAGGGGGCCGCCCCTTAACCTCTTTTATTCAATCCCGGAAGGATTTTCAGAACACGCTCTCTAAGGGATTTAGCGGCTTCACACGGATCGTCCGCCAAAACTATTGACCTCCCAACTATGAGGTATCTCGCTCCAGAGGATACAGCGGACTCAACCGAGCCTCCTTGAACCCCGACTCCGGGAGAGTATATTGGAACCCGACGCTCCAGGATGGCGTGGACCTCCCTTATCTTCTCGGGGTATGTTGCTCCTACCACGGCTCCGTCGGCGCCCCAAGAGAGAGCCCTCTCAGCGAAGACCACGTATTGGGGCTTGACCACTCCAGCGGTCGGGTCGTAGACTCTCTGGCCGTAACCTTCGGAGGCGGCCTTGTGGCTCATGTAGACGAGGATGATCACCCCCCTCCCAGCCTTCCGGGCTACCTCGAAGACGGGTTTGAGTCCTCCCTCCCAGCCCACTAGGGGGTTCGCCGTCACCGCGTCGAATCCTGCTTTGAAGTACTGCTCGGCGATTACGCGGTTCGTGTGCCCCACATCGTTGATCTTACAGTCCATGATTGTGGGCAAGCCTAGGTCTTGGGCGGCCTCCAGTATCTTTGCGACTCCCCCGAAGAGCCCTAAAGGTAGGACTAGGTGACGGTTTATCTTCAGAGCGCAGATATACCTGTAGGTTTCTTCTAGAACCCTCATGCTTTTGGAGAGGAGGCTCTCCGGTTCTTCGGGGGTAAGGTCCAAGGCCAGTATTATGTTGGACCCTTTGGTCCTCGAAGACTCCTCGATCCTCTCTTTGAATGTTGCTCCTCCCAAAGGGGTTCCTCCACCTTCAAGATTAGATGGCGATCATGGAAGAAGAAGCTTTCTGCCTCCGCAGAACTTCGTGATGAGGTTCAAGGATTCCTCAACGGCTAGTCTAAGCCTCTCCTCGCTTATACCCGGGACACCGCAGGCGATTATGAGGGCTGACCGGGTTCTCTCCGTGATCTTTGAGTCGTCCGAGTCTCTGTAGGGGTAGACCGCGACGAGCTTCACTCCGTCCGAGATCACGACCTCGCCTCCCTTAAGTGTAACCGGCTTAGGCATGCCTATCCCCATGAACCTCTCGCCTCCAACGGCGAAACG
>LUCD01000078.1 GCA_001593925.1 Candidatus Bathyarchaeota archaeon B26-1 | reverse complement strand
GCTTCTTCCTATTCATTATGAAGCCTTCAAACTGGTCTGGCTGTAGTCTCCAGTGGAAGATGAACCACCCTGTTTTCTTGTCTCTCGTCCTCCTCAAGGCTACGAGGGAGTGGTCGTAGAGCTTGTAGAGTATCTTTCTGACAGAGTTCAGTTTTATCTCGGTCTTGGAGACTATTTCGTCCTCCGTCATCTCATCAGAATCCAGGAGCAGGTTAACTATCTTTACAGCGTCCTCCCCACCAACAACCTCAGCAATCTTAGAGATTACGTCATTACTTACTAGACTCATCTGGAAATCCAACCAGTTTTATAATAGCTATAGTAAAAATGAAACTTAAATGTAGCGTATATCTGCGGTTACTTGTTCCGCCGAATCGAAGAGTAGTAAACATGATGGATGCGTACAACGTAACCTTCAGGCTAGATGGAGGACCTTCTTCCCCCTAGCTTGGGGAACAACCCTTATCTTGGCACCCTTGAAGGTCTTGCTCAGCTCTTTCCCTTCAAAGAGTTCATGGAGGAAGATCGCTAGGGCGCTCACTTCAGAGTGGGGTTGAGAGGTAACGGAGACGTTCCAGCGGCTAGGAAGACCTCCTTAGGAACTTTGGCTCCTCCAACCACAACGAGCTTACTTTTGGGCGACCTCCTTATCTCCTCGATCACATCTTGAATTGGAAGCCCATACATAGTCAGGTGAATAACCTCTCCTCCCTTCTCCTTCCACTCCTCAACGGCTCTCTTCCAGCTCTCGACATACTGAACCTCGAAGGGGCCTCCCCACCTCTCCGTGACATCCCGAACCTTCTCCTCAAGGTTCACATCCCTTTCACCCGTGTAGTAGACGCTGGACGCTCCTAATGCTCTAGCCGCCAGCATAACGTGGGTTGTAACCCTCTTATCGCGTTGAGGCCTATGCCCGAGGCGGAGAACCGAGACTTCGATAGAGCCCTCTTCGCATCCGGTTCTCCCTTTTTCAGGCGGCTTCCCACCCACGTTGGCCTACTCCTCCGATCAAGCTAGGCTATTTGGCGAGCGGAGACATCCAGACGGTCTCGAGAGAGCCCTCCAGCTGCCTCAGCATCTCCCCCTTAAGGGTCTCGATGTTTATCCCGTACAGGGCTGAGATCGGGACGGGGTTCGGTGTGACATCCTTGAGGCTGGCAATCTTCTCGTCTAATTCGCCTTCGGAGGTGAGGTCGATCTTGTTCAGCGCTGTGACCATCGGAAGCTTGGAAGCCCCGATCTGCCTGATGGTTTCGAGGCAACACTCAGCCTTCCGCCGTATCTCCTCTAAGGGTTCACTCACGTCGACGACGAGTAAGATGAGGTCTGAGTAGACCATCTCCTCCAGGGTTGAGTGGAAGGCTTCTATGAGGGTTATCGGCAACCTGTCTATGAAGCCTACAGTGTCCGTCACCAAGACTTTTACTCCCTGAAGGCTCGACATCCTAACGGTGGTCGACAAAGTCGTGAAGACTGAGGAGCTCGTTGGAACACTCTCCCGGGTTAGGCTGTTGAAGAGGGTGCTCTTCCCGGAGTTTGTGTATCCAGCCAAGGAGACCAGCGGGAAGCCGAGTCGTCTCCTATGCCTCCGATGGAGCTCCCGGGTTCTCCTAACCCTCCTCAACTCCTTCTGAATGTGCTTTATCCGCCTCCTTATCATCTCGTAGTAGATGTCAACCTGATACTTGCCGAGGCCGAGGAAACCCGGCTGTTCACCCATCTTGGCAAGCCTAACCCTCTCCTTCGCCTGAGCCAGCTCATAGTTGAGCCTAGCTAGGGCGATCTGGAGCTTAGCCTCCTTAGTCGACGCCCTCTTGACGAAGATTTCCAGAATGAGCTGGAACCGATCTATAACTTCTACGCCGGAGAGCTTAGCCAGATTGTAGGCTTGGACAGGCTTCAACTCGTTTCCGAAGATTATCTTCTCAGCGCCGAGCTTACGGACGAGGTCGGCTATCTCCCTAGCCTTTCCCGGCCCCACTTGGTAACGCGGGTCCGGCCTTCTAACCTGCTCGATCGAGCCTACAACCGTGTATCCGGCGGCTTCAGCTAAGCCTTTGAGCTCCTCCATGTTCGACTTTTCAGACCTGAGTCTCCGCTGAACTATTATCGCCTTCGTCTCTTCACGTCCTCCTCTTCTCAGCCTTTCCCATCTTCAGGTGGACCACGTCGCCTAGGGTGGGCTCAACATTAGGAGGAGGGGGAACCTTCACGGCTTCGAGGCCCTCAGGAGGGGGAACGAGCAGTTTGATCTTAAGTGCATGCTCGAGTTTCCTCGCAAGTTTGAGGTCTGGGATCATCCTCCCGCTCTCAACCTTCTTGAGAACCGAGACCTTCTCGCCGATCCTTCTCCCAAGGTCTTCGTGGCTCAGGCTCATACGTTCCCTAGCCTTCCTCACGACCCTCCCGAAGTCTTCCACAACCTCCAAGTCTTCGAGGACCATCCTTGGACTGGGCTTCTTCGCGGCTGTAACTTTTTTGAGTCTCCTCCTCAAGACTGGGAGGTACGCTCCTTTCTTAGCCTCGGGTTCGATGTAGGGTGAACCGAGGGAGGAACACCTCTCACACACCATCATCTTGGCCCCTTCTATGATGACCATTCTAGGTTTACCTATAATCCTCTGACCGCAGACTTCACATTGCAAGCAAGCTCTCCCTCTCTACGCGGCGTTCTTCCATCCTCAGGCCTAGTTTTAGACCGAGACATCAAGTAGCAGAACGTATCTCAACTATATAGGGTTATCCCTTGACGCAGAGTTAAAGGTCAACTTAATATGTCGGCTCCATGAATCAGTCTTGGTGGAGATGGCCTCGAAGCTGACGGAAGCCCTCAAGAAGATAAGGTGCATAGCCGACTACCAGTTCGGCAGGGGAGTGGGAAGCGTCCTATTCCCCGAAGACGTCGAGATAGTCACCTCGAAGAGAACCGGGAGAATCAGGCACGTATACCTTAAAGGTGAGCTCCTCGCAACCTTAAGGCCTCTAGACGGCCTCTTCTCCCTCACGGTTGAGGGGGCAAAACGTATAGTTGAAGGGGGCCTCGCCAAGAGAATGCTCGTCGTAGTCATGGACGAGGCGGCGCCCTTCGTGAGGCAAGGCAGAAACGTCTTTGCCAAGCACGTTTTAGACGCGGCCGAAGAGATTCTACCGCAAGAGGAGGTCATAGTCGTCAACAGGGAGGGAGAGGTTCTAGCCGTCGGGAGGGCGGTTCTCACAGGGAGAGAGATGAAACTCTTCAAGAGGGGGGTCGCCGTCCAGGTGAGGAGGGGAGCCGGAGAACCCCGTGAAGGCCGGAGCCGAACATAACATATTTTGGGTTAATCGTCGATATTGGATGGGAAGGGTGGTTTAGAGTGAGGCGGAGGTTGAGCCCCAGAGAAGCTAGGAGGCTCATGCGGCGGATGGGCCTCAGCATGAACACCATGCCCGACGTCCGCGAAGTCATAATTCGAACGGACAGAAAGGAGGTCGTCATAGAAGCCCCAGAAGTCTCAGTCATGGAGATACAGGGCCAAAGAATCTTCCAGATAATGGGAGGCGAAGTCTCCGAGAAGGCACGTGAAGGAAAGCCATCCATTCCGGAAGAAGACGTCCAACTCGTAGCCCAACAGGCCAACGTAAGCCTTGAAAAGGCCAGAGCCGCTCTAGAGGAGACGGGTGGAGACCTAGCTCAAGCGATACTCCTACTAACCCAGGGGTGAAGGCGCCACCACGCGACGGAGATGAAAGGGCATGGTTCTAATCGATACCCACGCCCACCTCGAAGACATCAAAGACCTAGACGGAGCCTTAAAGAGGGCTAGGAAGGCGAAGGTCCTCGCGGTGATAACCGTGGGGTCAGACTACGAGACGAGCCTTTGGGCGCTCAGGAACAGCGGCGAGCACAGTTCAGGCCTGAGGGTCTACCCGGCTTTGGGGATACACCCGTGGTCGGCGAGCTCTATCAACGCAAAGGACTTGGACGCTCTCTTAGAGTTGATGCACAAGAACGTTGAGGGGTATGTGGCTGTAGGCGAGGTCGGCTTAGACTACTGGTACAGGGATGTTAGGAGAAATCCTGAGGGAAGAGAGCTGCAGAAGACGATCTTCAAGGAGATGCTGAGGATAGCGGTTGAGTACGGGAAGCCGGTCTCCATCCACAGTAGGGGTGCTTGGAGGGACTGCCTCGAACTCGTTGTTGAGAGCCGAGTTGAGTCAGCTGTCTTCCATTGGTTCTCGGGGCCTCGAGACGTCTTGGATGAGATAATTGACCGGGGATACTACATCTCGGCTACACCCGCCGCGGCCTACAGCAAGGAACACAGATCAGCGGTCAAGAATGCTCCTCTAGAAAACATCGTTTTGGAAACGGATTCACCCGTCAGTTATAAGGGGGAAGTAGCTGAACCCGCCCACGTAACGAGAACCCTCAAGGCAGTGGCTCAGCTCAAAGGCTTAGAAGAACCCTACATCGAGGAAAAGACAACCGAGAACGCCCGTAAACTCTTCAGGATATGAGGAGAGAGGCTGGAGAATTCTTTACGTCGTTAGGCTGAAAGGAACTACCCTATGTAGCTGATCCGCTCCTTCTCCAGCTCCCGCTTCTTCTGCAGAGTGAGCCTCTTCTGGAGCTCCATCTCCCTTATCCGTTCAATAGTCTCCTCTGAACGGCTTATCTCCTCCTCTATACCCGTTAGATCGATGGTGAAGTTGAGGAGTTTCATGAGGACCTTTAGGACGCTCTTCGCGGCTTTTGGGTCAGGCATGTAACCGAGGGTCTCACCCAAAAGGCAGAGGGCATCCATACCCTTCAGCCTAGCTAGACCTAAAAGCAAGCCGGCGGTCCCAACTACGGGACTTCCGTTAGGGCTATTCACCGCTCCTGCCTCAATGGCCTTCCTCAAGACTTCCGGGCTCGTCGAGGCCGCTATAACCTTTGGTTCACCCTCAACCTTGTCTCGGTAACCTCCAACAGTCACGACTAACCGTACACCCTTTGCCTTCGCAAACTCCAAGATGCTGTCGGCAACCTCATACTGTCCCTCGATCGTTTGAGCCTGACTGTCCCCCGTCAAGATCACAAGGTCGTTCTCTCCGGACGTGTTCCTCCACAGGTAAAACTCGTTCCTGAGGAGGCGGACATTCCCCCTCCTATCCACCAAGACATAATACGAGAAGTGGGGGGAGTAGAGTTCCGCAAACCTCTCAGCCTTCGTCTCCTTTATCAGGTACTCGGTCACGATCTTTCCAACGGTCCCTAAACCCGGAAGCCCCTCAACTAAGACTGGGTTCTTGAGTTCAACCTTCTCCTTCTCGATTATTATGGTCTTCTTCATCACTCTTTAGCCTCAACATTCCTCATGGCAACCCTATACTTGGCGTACTTGTCGTCCGGCGAGAACTTTGCAGGATGCGGGATACGCAATTTTCCTCCGCAGTACGGACAAGAATCCTTCTTGAGCGTGTACCTCCCGCAGTCCACGCATCGCCTCATGAGCCAAACCATTCCATCCAACCCTTAAAGTTATTCTCTCTTGAAGGAGCCCTCCCCGCCAGAAAGGGTTATACTCTTTATTGCGTTCTCGACGGCCCTCCTCAGAACATCCTCCGCGATCTTGTAGTCTCTGGCAGTAACCTCTATCGAGTACCTCGGGGCGGCCTTCACATGAATCTTGACTTCCGTCCCCCTCGGTCTACTCACGTTCTTAGCTTTGAGGAGGGCCTCCTTAATCTTTAGGACGCCGTTGGGTGCGAGGCATTTGAGGTTCAGGGTTCCCTTCACCTTCACCATGGAGACCCCTATACGTTCCTTGGCCACTTCCGCGAGGACGGACGCCATGTCCTCTGGAACCCCGCATTCGGTTAGAACCTCAGCTCCCTCTCTGGCAGCTCTCTCTAAACCTTCGTAGAGCTCCCCAAACCTCTCCTCGATGAGAACGCCGGCCTTCTCATATATCTCATCGAAGGTTATACCCATCTTATTCGCTGCGCTCCTCAGTAGGCCCTCAGCCTTCCTGTCCCGCTTCCAGAGGAGGATGCGCTCCCTCCTCTCACGTTTCGTAACTCTTCGGAGGGAGAGGTCTATCTGCCGCCTTGCAGGGTCTACCCTGAGGACCCTTAGGACTACTTTCTGCCCTTCCCTAACGAAGTCACGGATGTTCTTGACCCAGCTCGAGGATATCTCCGATATGTGGAGGAAGCCTTCCTTTCCGTACTCGTCGAGCCTAACGTAGACGCCGTACTTCTTTATATCTTCTACCGTGGCTATTACGAGTTCATCGACTTCAGGCCACTCCTCAGCGTTTTCCAACCTCGGTTGCACCTCACTCGAACACCTCAACGACCTCTCCTTTGATCTCGGCTTTGCCTCCTGAAGGCTCAGCTAAGACTGCTCCACAGACACTGCACCGAACAACTGTTGTGGCGTGGCTGAAGAGTATCTGCTCGTTTCCGCAGTCCGGACACTTCACGTTCAGGAATGCGCTTTTAGGCTTCGGGATCAGCTTCCCCCAATCACTCATCGCCCATCCTCCCCAACACCCTACTCCTAAAGATTTCGGGAAATAAGAGACTTAAAGACTCTCAGGAGATCGTTAACTTCCTGAGACGTATACCTTTTCTGTGGCTTATGTACCCGCAGACCGTACATTGGAGCTTCAAGGTCTGCTTCTTCGTTGTCTTGGCTTTCCTTCTAAGTATGGGATACTTCTGTCCTCCGTAGCCCTTCCTCTCACGTTCATGGTGGCGTTCGCCCTTAGCTAATGCTCTACGCTTCCCCTCCTTATAGAGGGAGACGCTGTGAGGCTTATGGGCCTTACACCGCGGACAGTACGTGACGATTTCCTTTGGAACCTCCATCCTCTATCACTAAACTCCTGACGAGACCAGCATAGAACACCATAACCGGATAATATTTAAACCTTTTTGGAGCCTCAATTTTTAGCTCTAACTGCACAAGGTTTCCAAACGGGTTAGGCCGCTGCTAAGAGGTATAAGAAGACTAGAAGGTCGCTACATCATAGCTTGGCTGTATTTTGGTCATGGGTCGCAACGATTATGGTTATCCCATGCCTACTATTCGCCTCAGCTAGGAGCTTAACTGTTTCCGCTCCGTCTTTGGGTCTAGTCTCCGGTAGGCTCGTGCAGAGGAGCAGAACAGGCTCATTCAGGAAGGTT
>LUCD01000077.1 GCA_001593925.1 Candidatus Bathyarchaeota archaeon B26-1 | reverse complement strand
TTCCCCCCGGCATGACGACCATGCCGGAGGCGTCTATAACCTTCGCTTTCCTCTCGTCGATCTCCTCGACGATCTTTCCATCCTCAACGAGGATGTCCATAACCTCTCCGTCGACGCCGTTCAAGGGGTCGTAGACGACGCCGTTCCTTATCAGTAAAGCCATGCATCCACCGCCTTCAATCGAGTGAAGCCCTCTCAAGATATCCTAACGTTCTCCTTTTAATCTTTTACAGCAGTGTCCGCCTCTTAAAGAGGGTCTTAACACTAGAACTTCACGTTGCTTTCAGGCGGCTTTCTTCGTTACGGGCGAACCTAAATTTCTGAATGGTCGTGGAGGCCTAAACCTTCACGGTCTTGAGCGAAGTTTAAGGTTTATAGTTCTGATTCTCGACGGCTTCGCTTATCCGCCACCACAACTCCCTACTCGAAACGACGAACTTCTGCCTCCTCTTCCAGACTCCTCCCTTACTATTCCAGAGGTACGTAGCGACCTGCCTTCTCCCGAAAGCTTCAAGTAAGAGAACAGCCAACCACCACTTCTCGGTTTTGTAGATGGTTATGCCTCGAATAACCTTCAGCATCTTCGAGACTGGAAACTCCTCCTCAGCCATCAGTAACCACGTACCAAGGGACACCCTCGTCCCTATTTAATATTTTTAGGAGACACCCTTCCCTGTTCATCCAGAAAGATAGAACTTCTCTGATCTTTAGGCATGTACTGCCCTGCAACCGCCACCTGAGACTAAAGAAAGGTTTATAGGATTCCCCCATTTTCTAAGATAGTGAGTGGTAGTATGCCGAGAGAGTTCAGATACATGGGGTATACGCTGGAGCAGCTTCAGAACATATCGATGGATGAGTTCATAGATATCCTTCCCGCCCGCCAACGTAGAAGCCTACGTAGGGGACTCACTATTGAGCAGAGGAAACTGCTCGAGAAGATTCGGAGGGTGAAGGAGAACCCGGAGCTCGCCAAGAAGAAACCCATAAAGACGCATGTGAGAGATATGATCATACTCCCCGAGATGGTCGGGGTTGTGATCATGGTTCATAACGGAAAGGACTTTGTCCCCGTTGAGATAAAACCGGAGATGATCGGCCACTACCTAGGAGAGTTCGCCATAACGAACAAGCCTGTGAAGCATGGAACCCCGGGGATCGGAGCCAGCCGGAGTAGCATGTATGTCCCGTTGAAGTAGAGGTTTAAATGGCTGGGTTCTTCAGCCTTTACCCGTTCTGATCTGGCTTAGGATCGTCTGCATCTCATCCTCCGTTACGGCGTTCATCTCGTAGAGCCTTTTAGCTATCTCATCTATGGTTGTTAGGCTGTGGAGCCTTATTCCCTTCTTTGCAAGCCTCTCGGAGCCTCCCTCCATCCTGTCTAGGAGGACGAAGGCGTCGGAGACTACGCCTCCTTCAGACCTGATTGTGGCCGCGGCTTTCTGGAGGGTAAGCCCGGTCGTTATAAGGTCGTCGATGATTAGGACCCTGTCACCGGGCATA
Organism: Candidatus Bathyarchaeota archaeon B26-1; assembly: GCA_001593925.1. Classification (GTDB taxonomy): domain Archaea; phylum Thermoproteota; class Bathyarchaeia; order Bathyarchaeales; family B26-1; genus B26-1. Next base: position 8,978 of record LUCD01000077.1, on the reverse strand, counting down.
AGGACCCCCTCGACCCTCCGTTCCCTACCGCTTCTCCGAACCCTCTGCCTTATGTAGAGGAAAGGCTTTTCTAGACGGTACGCTATGAAGGAGGCGAACGTTATTCCGGCTGTAGGTATCCCCGCGACCCTATCGAAGTTCTCGGGTCCGATCTCCCTGCTTATGAGGTCGACTGAGAAGTTGCAGACTCTACGGAAGGCGTCGGGGAAGCTCGGTATCAGCCTTAAATCGACGTAGTAAGGGGTGATCCTGCCGCCTGTAAGCCTGAAGGTCCCGAACTCCAGAGCGTTTATCTTCTTCAGGATGTTACAGAACTCGGTCTTCATGGAGTCTAAGGTTGAATCGTCTACGGACATCTAAACGTTCACCGTAGGATTAAAGGATTCCCGCTTTATAAAGGGATACGTAACGATAGCTGAGCCTCCTTTATATTGGAGTCTTTCTCCCGTTGAAGTCTCGTCTGAACCTCCCGAAGTCTCGGATCACCCTCAGCCGGTCGGAGGTGAAGATGGGGCCGTCCCTGCAGACCCTGTAAGGGCCTACCACGCAGCTACCGCAAATACCTATCGCGCATCGAATTATCCGTTCGAGGCTGAGTTGCACAGGTATCCCCAGCTTCTCGGCCAAACCGAAAATCTTGTACATCATGGCTTCGGGGCCGCAGGAGTACACAACATCGAACCTCCCTGAAGAGAGAACTTTCTCGGCCGCCTCCGTTACGAGGCCCTCAGCCCCGTAGGTTCCGTCCTCGGTTGTCACAAGAAGCCTTATCCTGCCTTGAGCTGAGAGCTCGCCGAGCCTCTCCATGAAGAGGAGGTTACTTCTCGACTTAACCCCGAAGAGCACGGTTGTCTCAACGTCATTCTCTACTAGACGTTCAATCAGGGGCATGAGTGAGGCCATACCTATGCCTCCCCCCACGACTAAGGCTCTCCCACCTCTACTAACCGTCTCGAAGTGGTTCCCAAAGGGCCCCCTAACACCGATCAGCTCTCCCGCCTCCATTCCCCTGAGGGCTCTCGTGGCTTCACCTACCTCGGCCACGGTAACGGATGAGAGTCCATCCTTAGACCTGGACCCGATCGATGAGAGGGTTAGGGGAATCTCGTCGACGCCGGGTATCCAGACCATGACGAACTGTCCGGCTTCAGCTGAGGAGCAGAGATCATCCTCAAAAAAGATCGTTTTAACGTTCAGGTTCTCATCCTTGACCGCCTTTATCTCGACTATTCTCATGCGGTTAACCTCTGTGGGATAGGCCGACAATCTCCCTCACGCTCCCGTACCCCTTCCTCTCCAAATAAGATTTCACGCCTTCCGTAATGAGTCGGAAGATGTTGAGGCCTTTAAGGGCCACCGCGGTTCCTACCTGAACAGCTGAGGCGCCCGCCAACATGAACTCAACGGCGTCCCTCCACGAGGTTACTCCGCCGCATCCGATTATCGGCACGTCGAGTTCACGGTGGAGTTCATAGACGCACCTGACGGCGACCGGTTTTATGGCTGGGCCTGAAAGCCCCCCGATCCTGTTCGACAGGATTGGACGAGCCGTCTCCACGTCGATCGCCATGGCTCTGAGGGTGTTGATGGCTGTTAGAGCGTCGGCTCCAGCCTCCACAGCGGCCTCCGCCAACCCCACTATATCCGAGACGTTAGGCGTCAGTTTGGCGAAGACAGGCTTATCCACAACCCCTTTAACCCTCTCAACTATCTCTGAGACGAGTTCGGGTCTGCTCCCTACGTCAGCCCCGGCTCCCTTGACGTGGGGACAGGAGAGGTTCAACTCAACGGCGTCGGCTCCAGCCTCCACAGCGGCCTCCGCCACCTCCGCGTACTCTTCGGGGGAGAAACCGTAGACGCTCACTATGAGGGGAACCTCCAAGTCTCCTAAATCCCTTATCTCCTCGGCGAAGGCTTGGATGCCGGGGTTAGGCAGTCCAACGGCGTTGAGGAGGCCGCACCCAACCTCAACCACCGTTGGGTTCGGGTATCCTTCACGAGGCTTGGGCCCCACGGACTTCGTGACGACGGCTCCAGCCCCGGACTGAGCGGCTCTCCTCAGTATGTCGGAGGTTGTCCCCAGTATACCGGACGCCAGCATAGTCGGGTTCCGGAGCCTTAGCCCAGCTACCTCCGTCTCGAGGGGGTTTGAGGGTTGCGACCGCAAAGGATAATCGCCTTCCTATCTTAGGTATGAAGGAACCCTTAAAGATTCTTCGGGAGGCTCATGAGCCTCCAAACTCTCAGAAGACTTATGAGTCTGTAGTCCTAAGAGGATGAAGGGAGGCTCTTCATGGCCATTAAGGTTGGTTGTTGCGGCTATCCCGGGGGCGATACCAAGAGGTCTTCCAACTCGTCGAGCTGAACAGCACATTCTACAAATACCCCAGAAGCTCCACCGTGGAGGGGTGGAGAAGGAGAGCTCCAGAAACCTTCGAGTTCACGGTTAAGGCTCACAAGGAGATAAGCCACGAGTACAGGCTTAAAACCGAAATGGCCGCGGAAGCCTTCGAGAGGATGAAAAACATCTGCCGAACCTTGGAGGCCCGGATACTCCTAATCCAGACTCCGGCCTCTTTCAAGCCGGAGTCTTTACCGGTTGCAGAGGAGTTCTTCGGCAGTGTGAACCGTGAAGGCTTGACCCTCGTCTGGGAGACCCGTGGACCGGCTTGGGAGAGGCCCGAAGTCAGAGAGAGGCTCGGTGAAACCTTGGAGCGCCTCGACGTTCCACATGTAACCGACCCCCTTAGAGTCATGCCCGTCTACGTTGGGGAGGTCGCCTACTTGAGGCTTCATGGACTCGGCTCCCGCATGTACTACTACCAGTACACAGACGAAGAACTCAAAACCTTGCATGAGAGGATTAAACGATTAAATCCGAGAAAGAGGAGCGTGTACGTGCTCTTCAACAATCTCTCCATGTTTGAGGACGCGCTCAGGTTCAAATCTCTACTGGAGGATGGGCGTCTACCGAGACTAACGGGCTCGGCTGGATTGGAGTCGGTTAGAGCCGTGGTTGGGAGAACCCGCTACCCGATAAGTAAGAGCATGCTGATCTCTAAGGTGGGCTGGAGACTCTTCGAGGCCGAGGACGGAAGCCAAGTTAGGCTGAGCGAGGTTCTGAAGAAGATACCCTCCAAGACGTACAGGAACCCGGACGAGGTTCTAGAAGAGGTTAAGCGGCTCCTTTAGGAGCCTCGAAAGACGGTGGAGACCCTCCTCCAAGGAAACGCCGCTCCGCTTAGAAACTTATAAGTCCGGGGTTATGGGATAGTGAGCTTGCTCCGGGAGGCATAAACGTATGAGGACTCCTGAACTTGACCCTTCAGCGTTGCAGAAGAGGGTTGTGGAGGCCTTGTTGAAGCCGGAGGCCTATGATGAGGAACCAGGCCGGATCGACCTGATCCAGACCCACATATCCTTCGTCTTCCTGACTAAGAGGTTCGTTTATAAGGTGAAGAAAGCGGTGGACTTGGGGTTCCTGAACTTCAAGACCCTCGAGAGGAGGCGTTTCTTCTGTGAAAAGGAGCTGGAACTCAACAGACGGTTATGTGGAGACATGTACGTCGAGGTCGTCCCGATAAACATGTCGGACGTCATCAAGATAAAGGGTAGGGGAAGAACCGTTGAGTACGCCGTTAAGATGAGGAGGATGCCTCAAGACCGTATCATGAGCAGGCTCCTCGAAGAGAACAAAGTGGACTACGACCTCATCGACAGAATCGCGAAGATAGTCTCAGACTTCCATTCAAAGGCTGAAACCAACGAGAGGATAAGCAGATTCGGGTCATTAGAGATCGTCAGAGCCAACTGGGAGGAGAACTTCGATCAGACCCGGGGTTTCATCGGCAAAACGATATCCCAAGACGACTTCGACTTCATCCGAGGGAAGGTCTACGGCTTCATGGAAAGGAACGCTCAACTCTTTGAGAGGAGGGTGAGGAACGGCCGAATCAGGGACTGCCACGGAGACATGCATTCCGGAAACATCTTCGTCACGGACAGAATCTACATCTTCGACGCGATAGAGTTCAACGAGAGGTTCAGATACTCGGACGTCGCCTCTGAGGTGGCCTTCTTGGCTATGGACTTGGACTTCAAGGGGCGGGGAGACCTCTCCGACTTCCTAATCGAGAGATACGTCGAGTACTCTGGAGACGGAGGGCTGAGGAGGGTTCTCCCATTCTACAAGTGCTACAGAGCCTACGTGAGAGGGAAAGTTACCAGCTTCAAACTCGCAGACCCAAATATAGACATTAAGGAGAAGGCCGCGGCGGAGGAGGATGCAAAGGCATACTTCAAACTGGCCTCCAAGTATGCGGAGACCCTCTAAACCGGGAGACTTCCATAACCTAAATGAACTGTTCAGCCACGTAGCTGGGTACCTTCACGGTTCCCATGATCACCGGTTTCTGATGGCAGTCGCTTCCACCCGTCATGATGAGCCCGTGTCTCCTCGCAAATCTTACGTAGTGGCTCGTCGTTCGAGCATCATGTCTGGGGTGCCAACACTCAACGCCGTCGATGTACTCCAGAAACGACTCCTCTATTATCCGCGTCTGTTCCCGTAGAGATTTTGTGAGCTCCGCGAGTGAGATTCCGCGAGGGTCGTTAGGGTGGGCTAGAACGGTGATCCCTCCAGCGTTTCTGATGAGCTTTGAGGCCTCTTCGGGATAGATAGGGTAGTTTGGAACGTTGCATTTTACGAGGTACCTGTCGAAGGCTTCTTGTCTGTTTTTGACGATCCCCTTCCTCACTAGGTGGTCTGCTATGTGAGGCCTACCGATCACCCCTCCAACGGAGGCCCGAATCTCTTCAAAGTCTTCCTTGGTTAATTTCTCGATTCCCTCCTTCTCGAGTTCCCTGTTGATCTTCTCCAGAATCTTCGCGGCTCTCTCCTCCCGATACCTTTTGATCTCTAGGAGTCTACCTCTGAGCTTCTCGTCTTCTACGTCAAATCGGTAACCTAGGAGGTCCAGCGAGACGGGTCTTCCACACCGATATTCTGGGTGGGAGAAGATTATCTTTAACTCGACTCCGGTAACGTAGTGGATTCCACTCTTTTCTGCTAGGGCCACGGCTTCCCCTTGGCAACTGATGGAGTCATGGTCCGTGATGGAGAGCAAACCGATACCTCTAGCCTTAGCTTCCCTGATTATCTCCTTAACGGTGAAGTCTCCATCCGAACATCTCGAGTGAACATGTAAGTCTATTATCATGACGCTTGACCCGGTTACCTCTTCTCCATCCCAACTACGTACCAGTCTCTGGGAGAGTCGCCTTCCGTGTCAACCGTCAAGTGCGTTATGTTGAGGCTTGGGTACCTCCTCTTCAAGTCGTCCAAGTCAACGGGTTCAAACATCTTCTTGTTATTGAGGTAGGCCTGCCTTGTTAGAGCGTTCGACACGTACTTTCCCTTGGCTCTGCTCAAAACCCTAGAGATGGCAACCTCTTCGGAACAGCGGGTCTGGAGAATGACGAAGGCCATGTTATGCTTGGCAGCTATCTCAGCCGCTTGTCTCCGAAGCTTCTGGGTTACGAAGGTAGCGTCTAAGATCACGCCTTCATGCTTCTCTGCGAGGGCGTCCGCCCTCCGAAACATCTCGTAGTACACGAGCTCCCGTTTACTCATGTCCGACGCAACCTTCTCGTCGAAGATATCCCTCTTACTGAGTATCTCCAGCCGTATTACGTCTGTTCTGAGGACGGGAAACCCTTTCATCTTTGATATCTTCTGGGAGGCTCCCGTCTTCCCCGTTCCCGGGAGTCCACAAGTGATCAGTAGAGTGCCGGGTTTCAACTCGGACTCGATAAATTTGGCAAGGGGTTCTCTCAACGGGACTCGTCCCTCTTTCTCGCGGTAAGCTGGATGTACAACCATAATAAATCTTTTCTCTCCCATCTCCAAACTGCAAAATGGTTGATACTTGCTGTGCTGAACCCGTTTTCCGATAGCTTCATCTGGACGTTTTCGCCGTATCTCTTTTATCTTGATGAGATTATAGATCGGTTATAGGACTCTTGAAGGGTTGTGGTGACGGCTCTTGAACATGCTCATTACCGGCGGCACGATCGTGACTATGAGCTCTAAGGGCGTTTTGAGGGATGGAGCCGTAGCCATAGAGGATGAATACATAATCGACGTCGGGAAGAGCCGGGAGCTCCGCCGCAAGTACAGGCGATACGAAGTCATCAAGGCTGAGAGAAAGGTTGTGATCCCCGGACTTATAAGTACGCACCACCACGCGGCCATGAGCCTCCTCAGAGGCTACGCCGACGACTACCCGCTGAAAGAGTGGCTGGAGAGGTGGATATGGCCGCTGGAGAAGTGCATGAACGGCCGTGACATCTACGTTGGAGCCCTCTTGACGGCTGTCGAGTCGATTATGGGCGGCATAACGACAATCAACACCATGTACCACTACGTTGAGGGCGGAGGCGAGGCTAAAGGGCTCGCCGAAGCCGGCTTGAGGGGGGTCGTAGGACACGTCTGCTTCTCTTGGAGGAAGGATGAGGACAGAAGAGCCCTCGAGGCTCTGGCTAGAGAATGGCACGGGAAACGTGACGGGAGGATACGTGTAAGCGTCGACCCCCACGCTCCCTACACGGTCGACCCCGAGTACATGGTTGAGCTACGGCATGTCCAGAAAGACCTCAACGAGAGGTACGGTTCCCCCGACAACCCTGTGATCTGGCATATCCATGTGGCCGAGACCGAAGACGAACCGGATAAGATTAGGGAGGCCTTCAAAACTGAGGTGAAGGGGGGAGTGGTGGAATACTTGGATTCGCTCGGCGTACTCGATAGAGACGTGATCGCGGCTCACTGCGTCGCGTTGAACGAGCGGGACATAACGATCCTTAGGGATAGAGGCGTCAAGGTTTCGCATTGCCCCATCTCAAACCTGAAGCTGGCTTCCGGCGTCAGCCCCGTTCCTAGACTACTCGACGCCGGTGTGACGGTCTCTTTAGGGACGGATGGACCGTCCTCAAACAACGCCTCCGACATGTTTGAAGTCATGAAGGTTGCGGCTCTTCTCCATAAGGGTGTATGGAGGAACCCGACAATCCTCCCAGCCGAGGACGTTCTGGGGATGGCTACGAGGGAGGGGGCTAAGGCTCTTCTCTGGGAACGGGAGATAGGCTCCATCGAGACGGGTAAGAAGGCTGATATAGCGATCCTCAACTTTGATAAACCGCATCTCTGCCCCTTATACAACGAGCTGAGCCACCTCGTCTATGTGGCTAAAGCCTCCGACGTAGAGACTGTGATAATCAACGGGGAAGTTGTGATGGAGAACCGTGAAGTTAAGACGGTGAATGTTCCACGCCTCATGGAGGAGGCTGAGAAGGCTAAAGAGAACCTCCTAAGCCGCCTATCCCAGAGCACGGTAAAGGGTTGACGAGGAATAGGCGTTATGACAATTGATTTATTTTCCGAGACATCGGTATTAATTTAGCAGGTGGACAAACCATGTGTGTGCTCGGTAAAGATAAGCTGCGTGAACTGATCGAGAAATATAGGTGTATATACCCCTTCGACCTGAACCTTCTTGACGGCGACAGCTACGTCCTCACCGTCAAGAACGAGACGACCCTACAATACTTGGAACACCGGAACTTGATCTCCAACGAGATAGTCTTCACGCCTCCGGGCTACGTTGCCCACTTGACGGCTAAGAGCAAGTATGGTAGGGCAGGCCTCTCCTTCCTGAACGCGGCTAAGGTTCACAGCGGCTTCGTTGGGAGGCTTGCGCTGGAACTCGTCAACCTCAGCAACGATAGGTCCCCGATCACTATAAAGCGTGGAGACCCGTTGATGCATATAGAGTTCATAACGAGGATCGGGGAGCCCTCGCCGTACATAGGAGAATACCAGTTCCAGTACATGACGGATGAAGAGATCAGGATGTACATCCCAGTCCTTAAAGAGGTCTTCAAGGACAGATACGACAGCCTAGCCGAGATATGGTTCAAGAACAAGCCTTTAAGGGAGTGACTTCACATCGATTTTCAAGAAGGGTTAAGATTTAAATATCACTATTCTTGTCTATGCTGAGGAGGGGCTTCCATGAAGGCAAGTAATTACCGCGAGGTTAAGGGTGCTCCGTACACTAGAAAGGAGTATTCACGAGGGGTTCCTCCGCCCAGAATAACGAAGTTCACCATGGGGAACCCTTCCGGCAGCTTCAAGCATAGGCTTCTCTTAGTAAGCGAGAAGAAGGCTCAGATAAGGCATAACGCCCTCGAAGCGGCACGCATCGCTACTAACCGTTACCTCCAAAGAAAACTTGGAACCTCCAACTACTTCCTTAGAATTTTGCCTTACCCCCACATCATTCTCAGGGAGAATAAGATGCTCTTCAGGGTGCACGCGGACAGGTTTCAGGACGGTATGAGGAAGGCCTTCGGGAAGCCCGTGGGGACGGCCGCCAGGGTTGGGTCCAACCAGCCCGTGATCATGGTTTACGTGAATAAGGATGGGGTTGAGGTGGCGAAGGAAGCCTTAAGAAGGGGAGCCGCCAAACTACCTAATACGTATAGAATAATCGTAGAAGAAGTTGGGTTTGAAGGGAGCCTTCGGAGGTAAGATGGGCTTTGTCGTCCAAGAAGGAGAAGTTGATCCTCTGGTTCGAGGAACTTGAGAAAGAGGACATTCCACTCGTGGGAGGAAAGAACGCCAATCTAGGTGAGATGACCAAAGCCGGCATACCGGTTCCACCGGGATTCGCGATAACGGCGTACGCGTACCAGAAGTTCCTCAAAGAGACCGGGATAGCCGAGAAGATTTACCAGACGATCAAGGAGACTGTAACCGACCCGAATGACCCTAAACAGTACGAGGAAGCCTCAAAGAGAGTTAGGCAGATAATTGAGAGCACGCCGATGCCCAAGGAGATCGAGGAAGCCATAAGGAACGCCTACGCCGAGCTCAGCAAGAAGACGAGGATGGTCGACGTCTTCGTAGCGGTTCGGTC